>NZ_JASJWL010000026.1:0-61654 GCF_035019225.1 Pseudomonas sp. CCC4.1
AGATGTGTATAAGAGACAGTCGCGAGCAGGCTCGCTCCCACAGGTGCAGTATTCCTGTAGCCGCTCACAAGGTAAGAGGCAGCGACCACAGGTGTTGTAGGCAACTTGTGTTCTAATTGCCGCCTTTTATCAGCCACAGCGCTTCAAGGATCTGCCCATGCCGTCCACTCGCCCAACCCGCGTCCTGATTATTGGCTACGTGTGGCCCGAGCCCCGCTCTTCGGCGGCGGGCGGACACATGATGCAGATCATCGAAAGTTTCTTGCAGCAAGGCTGGCACATCACCTTCAGCAGCCCGGCAGGCATTGGCGAACACAAGGCTGATCTGGCGACATTGGGCATTGATGAAGTCAGTATCGCGCTCAATAACAGCAGCTTCGATACCTTCATCACCGAGCTGGCCCCGGATATCGTGCTGTTCGACCGCTTCATGATGGAAGAGCAGTTCGGCTGGCGCGTGGAGAAGCATTGCCCGCAGGCCCTGCGCGTACTGGAAACCTCCGACCTGCAAAGCCTGCGCGACGCCCGCCAGCAACAGCTCAAGGCGCGCCTCAAACTTGACGCCGACACTGATGATTTCAGCAGCCTGTTCGCCCCGGCACAACGGGAGACCTTCGAGCAGATGGCCGTTACCGATCTGGCGCAACGGGAGATCGCGGCGATTTATCGATGCGACTTGAACCTGATGATTTCCGAATACGAAATCGATCTGCTCGTAGAGCACTTCAAGGTGCCCCGAGCCCTGCTGCACTGGTGCCCGTTGATGGTCGACAGCGTACCTGCGCAGTTCGTACCCTTTGACCAGCGCCAGCATTTCCTGAGCATCGGCAATTTCCGTCATGCCCCCAACTGGGATGCCGTGCTCTGGATGAAAACCGCGATCTGGCCATTGATCCGTCAGCAACTGCCCACGGCGCAATTGCATGTCTATGGTGCTTACACCCCGCCCAAGGCCACTGCGCTGCACAACCCGGCACAGGGTTTTCACGTGCTCAACTGGGCCGAAGATGCGCTTGAGGTGATGAGCAATGCGCGGATCTGCATGGCCCCCCTGCGCTTTGGTGCAGGAATCAAGGGCAAAATCGCCGATGCCATGCTCTGCGGCACGCCCAACGTCACAACTCCCGTAGGCGCCGAAGGCATGCATGGCGACCTGCCGTGGGCAGGTGCCATCGAACAGAGTGCCAGTGCGATTGCTGCCGCTGCGGTGCAGCTGTATCAGAGCCCTGACGCCTGGCATCAGGCCCAGCAGCACGGAACGGCACTACTGGCGCAGCGCTATATGCAAAGTGCCCACGGCCCGGCACTGGTCGAGTGCATCGAAGCCTGCCGCGCCGGCCTGCAACAGCATCGGCGCAACAACTTCACCGGTGCCATGCTGCGCCATCACCAGCATAAAAGTACCCAGTACATGTCGCAGTGGATCGAGGCAAAGAATCGAACGGTTTGACTAGGGCTGTGCCAGTCGCGTCGCCTTGAACATCTCGGCAATCATGATGATGCGGTCTTTTTCGCCCGGTATCTGGACGCTTGCCGACATTGGCGCAAATTGCATGGCGTCGGCACTTTGCGCCTTGTCTGGATTGAAATTGACCGTAATTCGGGTTCCATCATCAAACACCGTGCGCTGCAGGCTCCGGTCTGCACTGAGCACCTGAAAATCAACCAGTGCCTGGGTAAAAAGCCGTTGATGCAAGGGCGAAAAAACCTCGTTGTAGGCCGCGATAAAGGGCAAGTCGCGCTCCAGCACGGCGGCATTGAGGTGGTACATGGGCGGCGTCATGTACAACAGCTGCAGCAGTGCCGTGTTCTGCTGCTCATTGGAAAATTTCAACGATGGGTAGGCCCAGTGATGCGTGCTGACCAGACTGTCGTGAAGCACCATTTGGTAAAGCGGCAAGCGGTACTTCCAGGAGCGGACATAAGTTGCCAGTTGCCGTTTGATCGGAACAGTCTTGAAAAACAGTGTTGGCGTCTCCGGGGGCCAGTACTGCCCTACAAAGAAAGGTGACTGTTGATTACCGGACATGTCAGGGTCGGTCCAGTCAAATGGTTGTGTGGCAATGCCGTGGCTGTAGGCAATATTGGCTGCAAACGTAGAAACCGCCCCCTCGCTGCCCGTGACCAGCCCCAACGACTCGCCCGGGTAACCCAGGCGCCGGGCAATCACCCGGGCATTTTCACTTTCACTGGTTTCCCGGCCGGGGGTGTAGTCCGCCTGTGCAGTGACCGCAGCATCGACATCGAGAAAATAGCTGTTGAGCCTGGCAGCACCTGCCACAGCCTTGATGCGCTGGCGCGCATAGTCCTGGGCCTCCCGGGGATTGGCAAAGACGCCAATGCCATTAAACCCCTTGCTCGAAGCACCGCTCGCATCATGCTGCCCTGCACTGGCCAGGTTCGCGCCCATTTGCGCAGCGGCCCAGGTTTCCGGTTCGGCGGGTGCATGAGCGTCTGCGTAGTTGTCGTACACCGCCACCAGAAACCCGGCTTGCTTGGCCAATGCCACAGCCTGCGGGTGCCAGAATGCATCAAGCCAGTCCTTGGCACCCAGCCAGGCACGGGTGAGCCCGGCTTGTTTGAGCGCGTTGACCGTATCCACAGACAGCCCTCCTCCCCAGCGCTCGGCCGGTAACAGGTAAGGCCCGAAAGCCTCGACCAGCTGAGTTCTGGCTGCCTGCCCCCACAGCACCTCGCCAGCCGGATCATGCCCCCCGTCCAGAGGTTCCTTGGCGGGTACCGCTACAACCTGCCGCATTCCCTGGTTGATGGCACGAACCAGTTGCAGTTGATTGAACGGTGAAACCATTCGTAGCCGTGAGCGCGTACTCGACAAACTCATGTCAAATACGCTGCGGGTTTGCGGATCAAAGCTTGCCCATAAACTGGCAGCCAGATGCCCGGGGGTACGGCGCGCCCGGTCAAAAGCCGTGATAAAGCTTGCCCAGTTGAGGACGTCTGTGGTTTTCAGCGGCCCTGCGTCCCAAACGTAGATATGGGGTGCACCGCCGAGCAGGGCAGTTTGCGGCACCGCACGAATTTTATCTGTCAGTGAAACGAACTGGCCGTTGCTCTTGAGCCAGTTGCGATATAGCCTTGCGCCATATAACGGTTGTGCGGGGCCGGGGGCGATGCTGATCACAAAGGGCGCATCAGGTGCAAGCCGGTTGAAGTCATGCTGCAATTGCGGCACCGCAGTGTTTTTGACTCGCTTGATACTAAACAGGGTGTCGAAGGGCGTTTCTACTATCCAGGTGACCGACAGGTCCTCGTGCAATTGAGTCCAGAACGGCATGCTCAACTCACCCAGCAACTGCCCGCCGGAGTAGCGCTTGACCAGCCAGTTAAGCCAGCCGGGGTCATTGGCCGGTATATAGCTACCCTCGCCAAAAGGAATGGCGTAGGCGCGAATGTCGGTTTGCAGGCGCGGCCAACGCAAGCTTGCAGGGCGGGACGCCTGTATCGAAACGCGCAACCTGTCGTCCTCAACCTTGATGTCGACCCGGTATTGATTCCCCTCCTCGCTAATCGTCCAGCTGTCGGAAGCCAGTTCAGTGACCTCGCTGTCCTGCCTGAATGCACCGCCACTGAGCAACAAGGGCGCTTTGCCGGGCCGTAGCAAGAACACCTCAAGGGTTGCCCGGTTCACATCGAAGGTACCCTGAGCGACAGCAAAACTGGCTCTGCCAGTGGCATTGGCAGGGCCCGGCATCACAAGCCCCCATGCTGCAAAAAGCAGGACACACAAGAACCCACGGTAACAACGCAAACAGGCAAGATGGGCTTTCATAGCTGACTCATGTAAACGACGCAATACAGGAGCCGAACTGTAGGCAGCTGTATCAACTTGACGCCATAATCTAATTCTACAAAACATGTACGAAAAAGACTTCGACGCAACTGCCTATTCACTCAGGCGGGTGCGCCTGCGCAGCAGATACGTGTCCATTATCCAGCCCTTGCTTGCTCGGGCAGTACTGCGGGCCTGCTTGATCTGCTCGCACACTTCGCTCAGTTTGCCCGCGATCAGAATCTCGTCCGCAGTGCCGATATAGGCGCCCCAATAGATATCGACATTTTCATCGACAAAGGCTTCAAAGGCACAATGTGCGTCGAGCATGACCACGACATTATCCAGATCCTCGGCCACCAGCTTGCGTCCGGTGGTGATGCGGATCGGCTGGCCGATAGTGTTGAGCGCAATGCGATGGCGCGCGGCCAGGGCCTGTACACTGCTGATACCGGGGATCACCTCATGCTCGAAGTCGCTGCAGCCCCCGGCCCGGACACGGTCGAGAATACGCAAGGTGCTGTCATACAGCCCCGGGTCGCCCCACAACAGAAAAGCCCCGCATTCGCCATCGGCCAGTTGGTCTTCGATCAAGTGGGTAAACACTTCGGCCCGCTGTTGGTGCCAATCCTCGACGCCATCGGTGTAGCACGCCGTTGAGCTGTCACGCTGCGGGTCGTTGACCTGCACCACACGGTAGCCCGGCTCAGGGATATAGCGCTGGCAGATCTGCAGGCGCATGCGTACCAGGTCTTCGGTGGCCTGGCCCTTGTCGAGCACAAACAGCACATTGGCGCGATTCAGCGCGTTGATCCCCTGGACGGTGATGTGCTCCGGGTCTCCGGCGCCGATACCGATCAACAACAGTGTTTTCATCCTGTAATACCCTCAAATCTGACTGGACTTAACCGCAGGAACCGGCATGATCCACGCCATAACAAGACTGACGACGGCCCAGCCCATGACCCGCCCCGCCCGCGCCACAGACCCGTCCTACGAACTGATGGACGACCACAATGGCCTGTCGATCATCTATCGCCAGCATGGCTTCCCCTGTCCGCTGGTGCGCTGGCACTTCCATAAGGAATACGAGTTGCATCTGATCGTTGCCAGCAGCGGCAAGGTGTTTGTGGGCGACTATATCGGTAATTTCCACCCTGAAACATTATTCCTCACCGGGCCCAACCTGCCTCATAACTGGATCAGCCAGGTGGCCGGTGACGAGGTGGTGCCCACCCGCGACATGCTGGTCAACTTCACCGATGAACTGCTTGAGAACGCCGCCTCGGTACTCACCGAACTCAAGTCCCTCACGCCAATGCTTGAACGGGCGCGCCACGGGATCGAGTTCCGCTGTAAAGCCACGATCCGCAAGGCTATGGACCTGATGCAGGCAATTGCCGGCTCCAGCGGCATCACCCGGCTTGGCCATTTCCTGATCCTGCTGGAACTGCTGGCCGGCTGTGATGACTACCAGCTGCTGTCTGGGGTCACCGCCGGAAATCTGGCCGACGAGCAAACCATCGACCGCACCAACCGGGCTGTCGACTATATCTTCAGCCACTACACCCGCGAGCTGCCGCTAGAAGAAGTCGCCGACTACATGGGCATGAAGCCCACCTATTTTTCCCGCGTATTCAAGCAAGCCACAGGGCGCTGCTTCATCGAGTTCGTCAATCGACTGCGCATCAGCAAGTCCTGCGAGTTACTGGCCGATGGTCAAAAGCCCGTCACAGATGTGTGTTTCGAGTCAGGTTTCAACAATATTTCCAACTTCAACCGTCGCTTTCAGCAACTCAAAGGAATGACCCCGTCACACTATCGTCGCCTGGCGGTGCAGCGTTTGACCGAGCAAAACCAGCGTGCGCCGGGTGAACGCCTGCGCAGTGCAAAATAGTATCGATTGATGTGCTTCCAGTGATTTGTCACGCCGGTGATTGAGGGCTGTAATCGGCCCAGGCGCTTGCCCCGTGCGAGCCGCTATAAAAACAATAACCGTCCTTCAAAAGCCGCCAGGCCGCTGAAGTGGAGTGCTCAATGAATATCCCTGTCAAAGCGTTATGTGTCGCCACGTGCATGACCCTGAGCGGCATCAGTTCAGGCGCGCAAACCCTGACCATCGCCACGGTCAACAACAGCGACATGATCCGCATGCAAAAGCTGGCGAAAACCTTCGAGAGCGAGCACCCCGAGATCAAGCTCAACTGGGTGGTGCTGGAAGAAAACGTATTGCGCCAGCGCCTGACCACGGACATTGCCACCCAGGGCGGACAATTTGACGTGCTGACCATCGGCATGTACGAAGCCGCACTCTGGGGTGCCAAGGGCTGGCTCGAGCCCATGACCGACCTGCCCGCCACCTATGCCATCGACGATGTGTTCCCGGCGGTTCGCGACGGCCTGTCCGTCAAGGGCACGCTCTATGCCCTGCCGTTTTATGCCGAAAGCTCGATGACCTATTACCGTACCGACCTGTTCAAGGATGCCGGGCTGAGCATGCCCGAGCATCCGACCTGGGAGCAGATCGCCGGCTTTGCCCGCACCCTCAACAAACCTGACCAGGAACAATACGGCATCTGCCTGCGCGGTAAGGCGGGCTGGGGTGAAAACATGGCGCTGATCAGCACCATCGCCAACGCCTACGGCGCGCGCTGGTTCAATGAGCAATGGCAACCGGAGTTCAACGGGGCCGAGTGGCAAAATGCCTTGAATTTTTATGTCGGCACACTGAAAGCCTCAGGCCCGCCGGGTGCGACCAGCAATGGTTTCAACGAAAACCTGGCGCTGTTCAACAGCGGCAAATGTGCGATCTGGGTCGATGCCAGTGTTGCTGGCTCGTTTGTCACCGACAGTAGCCAGAGCAAGGTCGCCGAGCATGTCGGCTTTACCTTCGCACCCCATGCTGTGACCGATAAAGGCAGTGCCTGGCTGTACTCCTGGGCACTGGCCATACCCACCAGTTCCAAAGCCAAGGACGCCGCCAGGACATTCAGCACCTGGGCCACGTCCAAAGAATACGGTGCACTGGTAGCGGAAAAAGACGGCATTGCCAATGTCCCCCCGGGCACCCGGGCCTCGACCTATACCGAGGCGTACCTGAAAGCTGCACCCTTTGCCAGGGTCACCCTCGAGTCCTTGAAAGTTGCCAACCCTCAGGACCCGACCCTCAAGCCCGTGCCTTATGTAGGTATCCAGTTGGTCACCATCCCGGAGTTCCAGGCGGTGGGCACCCAGGTTGGCAAGCTGTTCAGTGCCGCGCTGATTGGCCAGACCACCGTGGACCAGGCTCTGGCCGCGGCCCAGCAGAGCACCGAGCGTGAAATGAAGCGGGCGGGTTATCCCAAGTAGCACTGCCAACACCAAACTCTGGTCTGTGGGAGCGAGCCTGCTCGCGAATAGCGCGTCGACTCCTTCGCGAGGAGGCTCGCTCCCACGCAAAGCAATTCAGGTGTATTGACGATGACGACTTCGACTGTTATTGCCGCGCTCGACGCCCCGCCAACGGGGCGGCGTCCGCGCCTGTTCAATCCCGGCTGGTTTCTGGTAACGCCCTCTGTGGCGCTTCTGTTGCTGTGGATGATCGTGCCACTGGGCATGACCTTGTACTTTTCACTGATCCGCTACAACCTGCTTTATCCCGGCGAAAACCAGTTCGTGGGGCTGGAGAACTTCACCTACTTCCTCACCGATTCGGGCTTCCTGCCCGGCGCAACCAACACTTTGCTGCTGGTTGGCAGTGTGCTGCTGATCAGCGTGGTGCTCGGCGTACTGATCAGCGCCCTGCTCGAAGCCAGCGAATTCATGGGCCGCGGCATCGTAAGGGTGCTGTTGATCTCGCCGTTTTTCATCATGCCGACCGTGGGCGCGCTGATCTGGAAAAATCTGATTTTCCATCCGGTATCCGGCGTCCTGGCCGCCGTGTGGAAGTTGTTTGGCGCCCAGCCGGTGGACTGGCTGGCGCACTACCCGCTGCTGTCGATCATCATCATTGTGTCGTGGCAATGGCTGCCCTTTGCGATCCTGATTCTGATGACCGCCATGCAGTCTCTGGACCAGGAACAAAAAGAAGCCGCGCGCCTGGACGGTGCCGGCCCCACCGCGATTTTCTGGCACCTGACCTTGCCCCATCTGGCGCGCCCCATTGCCGTCGTAGTGATGATCGAGACCATCTTTCTGTTGTCGGTGTTCGCCGAAATCTTTACCACCACCAACGGCGGCCCGGGCTATGCATCCACCAACCTCGCGTACCTGATCTATAACCAGGCGCTGGTGCAGTTCGATGTGGGCATGGCCTCGGCCGGCGGTTTGATCGCCGTGGTCATCGCCAATATTGCCGCCATCATTCTGGTGCGCATGCTCGGCAAAAACCTGACAGACAAGCCGTGAGGGCTCAGTGATGACACTTCAACAATCGCGCCGCCTGCAAAGCCTGCTGCTGGGCACCCTGGCCTGGGCTATCGCCATCCTGATCTTTTTCCCGATCTTCTGGATGCTCCTGACCAGTTTTAAAACCGAACTCGACGCCTTTGCCACGCCGCCCCAGTTCATTTTCACGCCCACGCTGGAGAACTACCTGCATATCGAACAGCGCAGCGGTTACTTTCACTTCGCCTGGAACTCGGTGGTGATCTCGTTCACTGCCACGGCCCTGTGCATGCTGATCGCTATCCCGGCGGCCTACTCGATGGCGTTCTACGAAACCAAGCGCACCAAGGGCACGCTGCTGTGGATGCTCTCCACCAAGATGCTGCCGCCAGTGGGTGTACTGATGCCCATCTACCTGCTGGCCAAGAGCTTTGGCCTGCTGGATACACGGGCGGCACTGATCATCATCTATACCCTGATCAACCTGCCGATCGTGGTGTGGATGATTTACACCTACTTCAAGGATATTCCCAAAGACATCCTCGAAGCCGCACGGCTGGACGGCGCCACGCTGTGGCAGGAGGTGGTGCGCGTATTGCTGCCGATCAGCAAGGGCGGCCTGGCTTCAACCCTGCTGCTGTCGCTGATCCTGTGCTGGAACGAAGCGTTCTGGTCACTGAACCTGACCTCTTCCAGCGCCGCGCCTCTGACTGCACTGATCGCGTCCTACTCCAGCCCCGAGGGCCTGTTCTGGGCCAAGTTGTCGGCCGTTTCGACCCTGGCCTGCGCACCGATCCTGATTTTTGGCTGGATCAGCCAGAAGCAACTGGTGCGCGGTTTGTCCTTCGGCGCAGTCAAATAAAAATACTGATTGGAGGCCCACTATGGCCAACCTGAGAATCAACAATCTGCACAAGGGCTTTGAAGGTTTCTCGATCATCAAAGGCATTGATCTTGAGGTCAACGACCGTGAGTTCGTGGTATTTGTCGGGCCGTCGGGCTGCGGTAAATCCACACTGCTGCGCCTGATTGCCGGGCTTGAGGAAGTGACGCACGGCACCATCGAGCTGGACGGTCGCGACATCACCGAAGTCAGCCCGGCCAGGCGCGACCTGGCCATGGTGTTTCAAACCTATGCCCTGTACCCGCATATGAGCGTGCGCAAAAATATGTCGTTTGCCCTCGACCTGGCAGGCGTGCCCAAGGCCGAAGTGGCAAAAAAGGTCAACGAAGCCGCCCGCATTCTGGAACTGGCACCCTTACTTGAGCGCAAGCCCAAACACCTGTCCGGTGGTCAGCGTCAGCGCGTGGCCATTGGCCGGGCGATTGTTCGCAACCCCAAGATCTTCCTGTTTGATGAGCCGTTGTCCAACCTCGATGCCGCGCTGCGGGTGCAAATGCGTCTGGAACTGGCACGCCTGCATCAGGAACTGCAAGCAACCATGATCTACGTGACCCACGATCAGGTCGAAGCCATGACCCTGGCCGACAAGGTGGTGGTGCTCAATGGCGGCAGGATCGAACAGGTTGGCTCACCGCTGGAGCTGTATCACCACCCCGCCAACCTGTTTGTTGCAGGCTTTCTCGGCACACCGAAAATGGGCTTTTTGAAAGGCCGGATCAGCCGCGTTGACAGCCAGGGTTGCGAAGTCGAGCTGGACGCTGGCACCCGTATCCAGTTACCCCTGAGCAGCCCTGCGCTGAGCCTGGGCAGCCCGGTCACCCTGGGCATTCGTCCGGAGCACCTGAACCTGGCCAAACCCGGTGAGTGCACCCTGAGCGTGACTGCCGATGTCGGCGAGCGCTTGGGCAGCGACACCTATTGCCACGTCAATACTGCCTGCGGTGAGCCGCTGACCATGCGCGTGCGCGGTGATATGGCCAGCCGCTATGGCGAGCAGTTGCAGTTGCACCTGGACAGTGAACATTGCCATTTATTCGATGCCGGGGGCCTGGCCCTGACCCGTCCATTGCGCGCAGCTGCCTGAACCCACGAGATTGCCCCATGAAACTCAATCGCCGAAACCTCGACACCCTTACCAACCTGGTGGCCAAACCCACCTACCTTGGCAGCGATACCCGGCAGGGCATTGCCCACATCGGCGTGGGCGGATTTCATCGCGCCCACCAGGCGTACTACACCGATGCCCTGATGAACCGGGGCCAGGATCTGGACTGGAGCATCTGCGGCATCGGTCTGCGGGGCGAAGACCGCAAGGTGCGCGACGCTCTGGCCGGTCAGGACTACCTCTATACCCTGTTCGAACTGGGCGACAGCGACGACACCCAAAGCCGCATCATCGGCTCTATCAGCGGCATGCTGCTGGCCGAAGACGGCATCAATGCACTGATCGACAAGCTGGCCAGCCCGGCCATTCGCATCGTTTCGCTGACCATCACCGAGGGCGGCTATTGCATCGATGACAGCAGCGGCGAATTTATGTCTGCACTGCCACAGATCCAGCACGACCTCACCCACCCCGAAGCACCGACAACCGTGTTTGGTGTGCTATGCGCCGCCCTTGCCCGACGCCAGGCCAGCGGTATCCGGGGCTTTACCCTGATGTCCTGCGATAACCTGCCCCACAACGGCGCTGTCGCGCGCAAGGCCCTGCTGGCTTTTGCCGCGCTGCGCGGTGCTGAACTACATGATTGGATCGCTGCCAATGTCAGCTTTCCAAATGCCATGGTGGATCGCATCACGCCCATGACCAGTAACGCCCATCGTTTGCAACTGCATGACCAACTGGGTATAGACGACGCCTGGCCGGTGGTCTGCGAGCCGTTTATCCAGTGGGTACTCGAAGACAAATTTGCCTGCGGCCGCCCGGCATGGGAAACCGTGGGCGTACAACTCACCGACGACGTCACGCCTTATGAAGAGATGAAAATCAAACTGCTCAATGGCAGTCATCTGGCGTTGACGTACCTGGGGTTTCTCAAGGGCTATCGGTTTGTTCACGAAACCATGGGCGATCCCCTGTTCGTGACGTATATGCGTGCCTATATGGATCAGGACGTAACGCCGCAACTGGCGCCGGTGCCCGGCATTGACCTGACGGCCTACAAGAACACCCTGGTGGAACGCTTTTCCAATCAGGCCATCGCCGACCAGTTGGAGCGCGTGTGCTCGGATGGCTCGTCGAAGCTTCCCAAGTTCACCGTGCCTGCCATCAACCGGCTGATCAGCGATGGTGGCGAGTTGAAACGTGCGGCACTGGTGGTTGCAGCCTGGGCGATGTATCTCAAGGGAGTTGATGAAAATGGGCTGCACTATGCCATTCCCGACCCGCGAGCGGAGTTTTGTCAGGCCCTGGTGGCGGATGATGAGTTGATCGTGCAGCGATTATTGAGCGTTGAAGAGATCTTTGGCAGCGCCATTCCCCGGTCTGCCGAGTTTGTGGCTGCGTTCGAGTGGTGCCTGAACAGCTTGCGTGATGTCGGGGTGAGCAAAACCCTGGAAAATCTGCTTCATCTTTGAAGCCCACCCCAGCCCTCTCTGGCAGAGGGTGCTGAATTGAGCAGTCGCAAGTGCACCGTTATCCCCGATCAGTCCCTTATCCCTGCGGAAAGGGTCTGTTAGAGGCTTTTGATCTGGCTAAGAGCAGGTTCCCATGAGCACAACCCACTTATACCTGGGCATCGATTGCGGCACCCAGGGCACCAAGGCCCTGATCCTCGACAGCGAGTCCGGCCAGGTGCTCGGGCTGGGCAGCGCCCCACACACGTTAATCCAGGGCGCACAGGGGCGGCGCGAGCAGGATCCCGGGCAATGGCTGGATGCATTGCAACACGCCACCCGCCAGGCCCTGACCCAAGCCGGCATCAGCGGCCAGCAGATTCAGGGCATAGGCGTGTCCGCACAACAACACGGACTGGTGCTGCTCGATAGCCAAGGCGATGTATTGCGCCCGGCCAAACTGTGGTGTGACACCGAGTCAACTGGCGAAAACAACCAACTGTTAGAATGGCTGGGCGGCGAAACCGGCTCCCTGGAGCGGCTGGGCCTGGTGATCGCGCCAGGCTACACGGTCTCCAAGCTGCTCTGGACAAAACACCATCATCCTCAGATTTTGGCACGCACTGCCCATATCCTGTTACCCCATGACTACCTGAATTTCTGGCTGACCGGACGCTGCTGCAGCGAATACGGTGATGCGTCCGGCACCGGTTATTTCAACGTGCGCACTCGCCAGTGGGATCGCGAACTGTTGCATCATATCGATCCCGACGGCCATCTGGAGCAGGCGCTGCCCGAGCTGATCGAGCCCCGCCAACCGGTCGGGCGTATCCGCCCGCTTATCGCGCAGCTGCTGGGACTGAACCCCGATGCCGTGGTATCCAGCGGGGGCGGCGACAATATGATGGCAGCCATCGGCACCGGCAATATCGAACCCGGAATCATCACCATGAGCCTGGGCTCGTCGGGTACGGTGTATGCCTTTGACCCGCAGCCACAGGCCCGCCCTGAGGCCTCAGTGGCCAACTTCTGCTCGAGCACCGGCGGCTGGCTGCCGCTGATCTGTACCCTGAACCTGACCAATGTCACCGGTGCCGTGCGCGAGCTGTTCGGCTTGTCTGTGGAGGGTTTCAACCAGATGGCCAGGCAGGCACCCGCAGGCGCAGAGGGCGTCAGTCTGCTGCCCTTCCTCAACGGCGAGCGGGTGCCTGCCCTGCCCGATGCCACCGGCAATTTTCAGGGCCTTACACTGACCAACATGACCCAGGCCAATCTGTGCCGCGCAGCCATTGAAGGCACCACCTATGGTTTGCGCTATGGCCTCGATCTGCTGCGCCGCAACGGCCTGCAAAGCCACGTCATCCGCCTGGTAGGCGGCGGTTCAAAAAGCCCCCTGTGGCGCCAGTTAGTGGCCGATATCATGGCCACCCCGGTAGTCTGCCCTGAGCAGAGCGAAGCAGCCGCACTGGGGGCTGCAATTCAGGCTGCCTGGTGTGTGGCTGCTGACTCACCGACACTGGCTGATCTGTGCCGGCGTTGCGTGCGCCTGGATCCTGCGGGTGAAACCCGGCCCGAGGCCGATAACGTCCGGGCCTACGAACACTTCTATCAACGCTACCGACTACAGGTCGCAGCCTTAACCGAGTAAATGTTATGTATCTGGTATGCGGAGAAGCCTTATTCGATTTTTTTGCCCGGTCGCCTGAGAGTACGCCGACGGGCCAGGTGGACTTCAAGGCCATTGCTGGCGGCTCACCCTTCAACGTGGCGGTGGGCCTGCGTCGCCTGGGCGTCGACACCGCACTGTTTGCCGGGCTGTCGACCGACTACCTGGGCCAGCGGCTGAAACAGGTGCTGGTCAATGAAGGCGTGAGCACGCGATACCTGCATGATCTGGACGCGCCCACCACGCTGGCCATGGTCGCGCTGGATGCCAACGGCTCGCCCGCCTACAGCTTTCGCGGTGAGGGCTGCGCCGACCGGCAATTGCACGCCCATCACCTGCCGCTGCTGGGGCCCGAGGTGCGGGGTGTGCATGTGGGGTCTTTTTCGTTGGTGGTGCAGCCGGTGGGCGATACGTTGCTGGCACTGGTCAAGCGCGAGAGCGGGCAACGGCTGATCAGCCTTGACCCCAATGTGCGCCTTAATCCAGAGCCGGACATCGAACGCTGGCGTCAGCGGATCAAGGAACTGATCCCCTATGCCGATGTGATCAAGGTCAGTGATGAAGACCTGGAGCTGCTGTACCCGGGACAGGACGCGCAGGAGATTGCCCGGTCATGGCTCAACCATCGTTGCCAACTGGTGTTTTTGACCCGGGGCAGTCAGGGCGCCAGTGTGTTCAGTCGCGAACATGGGCAGCGTTCGGTGCCCGCCAGCCTGGTGGATGTAGCCGATACCGTGGGCGCGGGGGATACCTTCCAGGCCGCAGTGATTGCATGGTTGACCGGACATGGGCTGGACTCGATCGAAGGCATACAGGGCCTGAGTGCGGTGCAACTGGACGCCCTGCTCGACTTCGCCAGCCGTGCCGCAGCCCTGACCTGCAGTAAAACCGGCCCGGACCTGCCCTACCGCGAACAGCTGCTATAACCGTTGTAGCCGCAGAGGAGCGAACGAGGCAGCGATAAGGGCCGCAGGACCTTCAATATTTCAGGGTCGCTGCGCAACCCATCGCCGCCTCGCTTCGCTCCTCAGCGGCTACAGCCCTTACCAGATCGACAGGTTATAGCTGACGATCAAACGGGTCTCATCCACGTCACGGGCAAACTGGGAGTAGTTGGTGCGGTAGGTGGCATTACGCAAGCGCAGGCTGACGTCCTTGAACGTACCGCTTTGCACGATGTATTTCAGCTCGCTGTCACGCTCCCACTCCTTGCCCTCTTCGCTGCTGCCCACCACCTTGATATGGTCGCCGTTGACATAACGGGTCAGGAACGACAGACCGTCGATGCCGATGGCCTTGAAGTCGTAGTCGTAACGCAGTTGCCAGGAACGCTCCTGAGCGTTGGCAAAGTCGTTGACCTGCAGGTAGTTGACCAGATACGGGTTGCTGCCATCCAGGTACGGCATTGAAGTATCGCCGTTCATGCGCTGCCAGCCAGCACTGATCTTGTGCCCGCCCAGTGCATAGCCGAGCATGGCGCCCAATGCGCGGTTGTCGATAGTGCCAGCTTTGGCCGAACCCGAGTCATCACTTTTCAGCAAGCGCACATCGGCGGACAACACACCAGGACCGACCGGTTGATTGGCCTGCAAACCGACAAACTGCTGGCGATAGATATCCTGCAATTCACCGTAGTGGTATTGCGCAGTCAGATGCTCGTTAACCTTGTAATCCAGACCGTACATGCTGAAGTGATCAGCGGTGATATTGCAGCCATAACGCTTGTTTTTGCAGTTCAGGCGCAGGTCTTGGGAGTCGGTGGAGTCCCGGGCGGTATAACGGTCAAGGCGCGAGGCCATGAACTTGAGATCCCTGATTTCCTGGGATACCAGCATGGCGCCATTGAACATGTTTGGCAGTAAACGGCCATCATTGTATTTGAGCAACGGCAGATCAGGCAGCAGCGCGCCGTATTTGAGCACGGTGTCGGATACGCGCATTTTTGCTGTCAGGCCAAATTTGGCGTACTGATCCTTGGAACGACGCGGGTCGCTGCCGGTCGAAGGCAGCAGGCCACTATTGCTGTCGGCCGGGCTGGAATCCAGCTTCAGGCCCAGCATGCCCAGTGCATCCAGGCCAAAACCGACGGTGCCCTCGGTATAGCCCGATTGCAGATTGAGGATAAACCCTTGCGCCGTTTCATCGCGCTTGGAGGCGCCCTGGGGGTTTGAGCTGCTACCATCGCGAAAATCGCGATTGAAGTACACCGTACGTGCTTCCAGTCTGGCGCTGCTGTCTTCAAAAAAGCCGCCGGCCTGTGACGGTGCGGCAAAGCCGGCACACACTGCCAGCGCGCCCAAGTGTGCTACCCGGCGATGCGCCAACAATGAAAAAGGATGAACCATGTACAAGCTCCAGCAGCCAATCATTGGCAGGGTGAAAACGACCGAAGACACGCTCGGATACAAAGTGAGCGTCCTCAATCAAAAAAAGGGGCGCAATTGTACGAAAGGCTAAGCTGGAGCCTCATTCGACCTTAGTCGCACGGTCAAGACCGGGCTTTGCAGCAAGGCTGACAGCCTTGTACCGGTATGCGGCCTTAAACAGACCGACTTACAGATTCAAATTCAGGACCTACCATGCCAATCAAGAGTTCAAGGCGCCACCAACGCTTGCAGGCCAGCGCCACCGAACAAGCTTTGCTTGAGCTTAACGAAACCCTTGAGGAGCGTGTGGCCGAGCGTACCCGGGCATTGGCCGAGGCCAATATGCAATTGCAGCTCGAGATACAGGAGCGGGCCCGTGCTGAGGAAGCCCTGCGCCACGGGCAAAAAATGGAGGCGGTAGGGCAATTGACGGGCGGCATCGCCCATGATTTCAATAATATGCTCACTGGCATTATCGCCAGCCTGGACCTGATGAAACGCTACATCGCGGCAGGCCGTATTGATGAGGTCGAGCGTTTTGCCGATGCCGCCGTCAACTCTGCGCAGCGCGCCGCCGCGCTGACCAACCGCTTGCTGACGTTCTCCCGTCGCCAGTCGCTGGATCGCAAGCCGCTGGACCCCAATCAGCTGGTGAAATCACTGCAGGAATTGTTCAGCAGCAGCAAAGGCGCGAATATCGACCTGATCCTGGAACTGGGGCAAAACATCTGGCCGGTCAATACTGACAGCGGCCAGCTCGAAAGTGCCCTGCTCAATCTGATGATCAATGCCCGGGATGCGATGCCCGACGGTGGCACCCTGGTAGTCAAAACCGCCAATCATTACCTCAATGCCAGCGATCTCGGCACTCTGGAATCAGTCAGCTCCGGGGATTACGTCATGCTCGAGGTTAGTGACAACGGCACCGGTATGAGCCCGCGGGTCCTCGCCAGGGCCTTTGACCCGTTTTTCACCACCAAGCCCGTGGGCCAGGGAACCGGGCTTGGGCTATCGATGATTTACGGCTTTGCCCAGCAGTCCGGCGGGCATGTCAGCATCAACAGCCTGAGCGGATGCGGCACCCGTGTGTGCTTGTACCTGCCGCGCCATCATCACCCGGAGGCGAAAACTCAGGCATAATCCGCGACCGCGCACTATGCCCCACTGTTCCAAGGTACAGATCACATGAAAGCTCAAGCCCGCCATATTTTGGTGAAAACAGCCGAAGAGGCCGAATCGCTCAAACAACGCATCGCCAAAGGCGAAGCCTTCGATGTGCTGGCGAAAAAATTCTCCACCTGCCCGTCAGGCAAACGCGGCGGCGATCTGGGCGAAGTGAGGCCCGGGCAGATGGTTGGCATCATTGACCAGATCATCTTCAAAAAACCGCTGCGGGTGGTGCATGGCCCGGTCAAGAGCAAGTTCGGCTATCACTTGGTGCAAGTCTTTTACCGCGACTGAACAGCCCCCTGCCCTCTGACGGCACCCTCGAAGACAGGGTTTGGGGTACTCGAGATTTCGGTCACTGCAGTCGCCACCAGCGCGGCAGCAGTTGCTGCACCTTCGGCTCGGCAAAACGGTCATCAATCAGAAACAGCGTCCCCTGATCGCTCTGGGTGCGAATTACCCGGCCGGCTGCCTGCACCACTTTCTGCACACCCGGATAAAGGTAGGTGTAGTCATAACCGGCGCCAAACCGTGCCGCCATGCGCTGTTTGATCTGTTCATTGACCGGATTCAACTGGGCCAGACCGAGGGTGGCGACAAAAGCACCGATCAGCCGCGCGCCAGGCAAATCAATGCCTTCACCGAATGCGCCGCCCAGCACGGCAAAACCGACGCCCTGACTGGTCAGGGTGAACTGGTCGAGAAAGTCCTGACGTGCTGCTTCGTCCATTCGTCGTGCCTGCAGCCACCGTGATATCGACGGATGGCGCTCGGCCAGTAGTTCGGCAACCTGTTGCATATAATCAAAACTGCTGAAAAACGCCAGATAGTTGCCCGGACGCTGGCCGAACTGCCTGGCAATCAGCTCCACAATCGGCTCCAGCGAAGCCTGACGATGGACAAAACGGGTGGATATGCGGCTCACCACCTGCACGTCCAGTTGCTCTGCGCCAAATGGCGATTCGACATCCATCCACAGCGCATCCTCCGGCAAGCCCAACAGATTGGCGTAATAGGTTTGCGGGCTGAGGGTGGCGGAAAACAGCACATTGCTGTGAGCACTCGCCAGACGCGGGCCGATAAAACCGGCAGGCACAATGTTGCGCAGATTGAGTTGCGAGAGGCGCCGCTTGCCGCCTTCAACCAGGCTGACGTCGAACAGGAAATTGTCATCGAACAACTCCGCCACCCGATTGAACTGCAAGGCTTCGAAGTAGAACGCCTGCAGGTTTCCCGCCAGGCCATGGGGGTGATCGTTGAGGTAATCGCCTATGGCGGTGATGCAGGAAGACAAGGCATTCAGCCATTTGGCTGGCAGTTGCGGGTATGCCTGATAGGGGCCCGCCTGCGCCTTGTGCAGGGCACTCCATTCGCGGTCAAGGCGTTTGAAGGGTACGTCCAGCGGTGCCGGAGCCGTGTGCCGTACGCTGTTGAGGGTCTGCTGATCGAGGCTTGCGCTGTACATCCCGCGCGCCCGCTCGACCAGGTTATGGGCTTCATCCACCAGGGTCCCGACCCGCCATTGGTTGGCCTGGGCCAGACCATAAAGCAAGGCACTGAAGTCGAAGTAATAGTTGTAATCGGCAATCACCAGATCAGCCCAGCGCGCCATTTCCTGACTCAGGTAATAAGGACAGACCTCGTGCTCCAACGCGACATTGCGCAGGCTCTTCTGATCGAGGGGGGTTTGGCCAATCGCAGCCCTTCGCGCAGCGGGTAAACGATCGTAGAAGCCTCTGGCCAAAGGGCAAGAGTCACCATTGCAGGCGTTTTGCGGGTATTCACAGGCCTTGTCTCGCGCCACCAGCTCCAGCACACGCAACGGAGCGTCCTGCCCTTCGGGAAAAAGCACCTGCATCGCATCGAGGGCGAGTTTGCGCCCCGGCGTCTTGGCCGTCAGAAACAGCAGCTTGTCGAGCTGCTGGCCGGGCATGGCCTTGAGCAACGGAAACAGGGTACCGATGGTTTTGCCGATCCCGGTAGGTGCCTGGGCCATCAGGCAGCGCCCGGTGCTGACGGTCTTGTATACCGCTTCTGCCAAAGTCCGCTGCCCGGTTCGAAACTGCTTATGGGGAAAGGCCAGGGCACGGGCGGCAGCATTCCTGGCCGCACGATGGGCCATTTCCTGCTCGGCCCAGGCCAGGAACAACCCGCATTGCAGCTCGAAAAATTGCTGCAGGTCCGATGCTGACCAGGTTTCCTGCAGGCGGGTTTCCTTTTCACTGATAATGTCAAAATACACCAGCGCCAGGTCAACCTGTGGCAACTGCAGGCTCTGGCACAATAACCAGCCATAGACCCGCGCCTGAGCCCAATGCAGTTGACGGTGGTTGGCCGGTATTGCAGTGAATTCGCCGCGAAAGGTTTTCACTTCTTCCAGGACATTGGCTGCGGGGTCATAACCGTCTGCACGACCGCGTACGCTCAAGGCGCCGAACTGTCCTTCCAGGCTCAGCTCCGCCTGATACTCCGGGCTGCGCCGCGAGGCAACCGTGCGATGCCCGGCTATGCCCTGTTGCGCCGTGGGCGAAGGGGTAAATCGTAAGTCCAGATCGCCAGTCTTGGCGGTGAATTCACACAAGGCACGCACTGCAACGCGATAATTCACCCTTGCAGCTCCTGCCATTGCACATAACACACGGTCACCGGCATCCCGTGCTCTTCACAAAAGGCCAGCCAGCGCAGTTGGTTGTCCTGCAGACGGTCACCCGGGCCTTTGACCTCAATCATGCGATAGGTGTGTTGCGCCGTAAAAAACTGGATCAGGTCGGGCATACCGCTGCGATTGGCCCTGATATCCAGCAACAGACGGCGAAACCAAAGTTTCAAGTGCGCAGGGGGCAAACACCGTAATGCCTCTTCCAGCAGGTTCTGATTCAGGTGATTCCAGGCCACGAAGTTAGACTGCACGCCAAATTTGGCAGCATAGGTGTCGCGGATAGTGGTCAGGTAACGGCCATCATCGAGCTGCGCCAGGCAAGCCTCGAACCTGTCGGCACGCTGCTGATAGAAATCATCTTCCAGCATGTCTGCCGGACCACTCTGATACGGGTGAAAAAAGGCGCCCGGCAAGGGTGCGAAAATCGCCGGCCAACACAGCAGACCGAAGAGCCCGTTAACCAGGGTGTTTTCCACGTAATGCACAGGCGCTGCAGCGCTGTGCAAGTGCGCGGCAGCCATTAGCTCGACACTGGCCGCTTCGTCCCGTGGCAGGCTCAGGTCGAGCCGGTCGGGTGCCATTGCCTGGGCCACGGGCAATGGCGCCAAGCCCAGCTTGCGGCGCAAGCGCGGGATGATTCGTCGCAGATGCTGAAGCTCGGCATCAGTCAGTGGGGCCTGTTGCGCGTCTTCGGCCAGCTGCAATGCCGGTGCATAGTGCGCCTGACGTTCGAGCACGCGAATGCTGCGCTGGCGTGCCTCGGGGTGCAGGCTGTGCTGATAGACCTCCAGTGCCCGCGTCAGATCCCCTGCCCGCTCCAGATGCTGACCCAGCTGAAACAACAAGCGCCCGCGGCGCCGTTGCAGCCAGCGGTTGCCTGCCTGGTAGTCGAGCACCTGTTGCAGCACGGCAGCGGCATCGCCACTGAGCTCAAATTGCTCGCGACAGGCATGGAGCTGCAAATAGCCCTCTATATCGGCCCGGCACCCCAGAGCACGGGACTCGTGGCTGAAATCGACCTTCTCATAGGTAAACAGGCCGAGGTCGGCCAGTACCAGATCGGACCAGCTCTGCCCCAGGTTGCCAAAAAACATCAGCCGCAGGCGGTCACACAGCGCTCGGTGGTTGAGGGTGTAAAGCGGCTCGGTAAGGCCGGGATGCCATTGGGAAAGGGGTTGGCGCTGGGTAAAGTCGGCAGCCAGTTGCTCGAACCAGTCCGTTTTTTTACCCTTGGGTTGCGTGATACGGGCACTGAAACAGGCCAGGATTTCCGCTTTTTGCAGTACGTCAAACACGTCGGCCAAGGCCAAGGGCGCCTGATTATCCAGCCAGCCAAGGGCCAGCAAGGGGGCCGCCGCCAGCGCGGTATCACCGATTTCCGGGTAATTGAGCCTGCCGGCCCGGAAGTGATCGCCCTTGCGCATGATCATGCGCACCCACAGCGCTTGCGAGGGGCCGGGTAATTGGGCAAAACCTGCGATAAACCGTTGCTCGTCGACAGTCAGCACGTCTTCATAACGGGCAGCGATCCAGTCAAGCACATGCCGGAAGTTTTTCAGGTAGTAAAACGGGTCTTCGAGGGGATTGGAAATCACAGGCAGAACTAACCACTGAGCATGAATACTGGATATGCGTACAGATATCAGTTTGCCCGGGGCTCTGGCAAATGCTATTGGATGAGCGGTGCGTTCGCCGGGTCCTCGCCAGCAGGCCGGGGTGGTACTCACCCGCCCCCAAACCACCTGCCTTAGCCCGCAAGTACTGGGTGCCAGGGTTTTTTGCTTGGGTCGTGAGCGCACAATGTGGCAATCAGGGTGTTGCTTGTTCTCACGTCTGTTTTTTCCATTTGATAAAGCGCTTGCAACGATGCAAGGGGCAGCCCGCTTACAGACTCCAGCCAGGCGATATCGACCTGCGAAGAGCTGTCCGGGTCCATCAGTACCCGTCGAAACTCGTGGATGTATTGCAATTTTTCGGGGTAGCAGTTTTGTAGAAAGGACTCCAGGTCATCGGCTTTATTAACAAAAGGCGAACATATAAAGCAGCCCAACTGTTCATTATTGACACCGTGCAGTTCACCCAGGTACTGAGTGGCGACACCGTGCAACTTTCTAATTCGTTTCGGTGTATTGAACGAAGCGCCGAGCCTCTTTATCAATTGACCTTTAAACCGTTCATTGCACTGATTTTCCAGCGATGCACGGCGCAAGTAAGCATCCGCACCGACACTGTATTCCACCCCGTACTGGTAAGTGCCACGCAAACCCTGGAGGTGGGCAGCCACTAACACGACCGCCGCTTGCGGCTCTTCAATGTCCAGCATTTTTATATTCCATGGCCCCTCCACAAACATCAGTACCTGAGAACTCAACACGTCCGCTTCGTGGCATAAACAATCAAAAATATTGATCACGTCAATATCATTGCTGCCGCCACTGATTGCAGAAAACTCACCCCGATACGCGGGAGGCAATTTCAAGAACTCTTTATAGTCATCATCCAGCTTGCTGCACAACTTGACTGCGTTTTCAAAGCTTTCATGGTCATCACCCGGCGGTGCATGCCCGTGCTGCTCTGCAACCTGCTGGATCCACGTCACGTATTGCCCCAGATGGCTGGGCGGGCGCCGGTCAATCAGGGCGTCCACCCTGGCGCCCCATCTGCAAGCCTGACGGTACAGCTTGGCCCGGGCCAGCAGGTCGGAATAAAAGAATGTCGCTCTGGCGTCGCCTTGGGTCAGGTGTCCTGACATCAGCACCTGAGTACGATTCATCACCGAAGGCAGGCTCTCGAAAACCGTCTGTTTATGCAGCCTGGTTGTACTCTGCTCATCGACAATCAACAACTCGACACGCATATCTTCATAGATAAACAACTCGTTGCACTGGGTCTGAATTCGCTCCATCACATTGGCGGTCATGCGTGGCTGGCGCAGTATCGCAATGCGCAACTTGAACGTCTCTGGCGAGCGCCCGGCAATACTCAGTTGTGCGGCGCGTAAAAAAGCCAATGTATAGGCACACTCCTTGCCGCCCTCATGAACCACCATTACCCGGTAATTCCCTATGCGCTCCACGCCACCGGCCGCCACTAATAAACGTTGAATCAACAACTGCAATGCAATGCGCTCGGGACGACTGAAACACCCCAGAAGCCGATGCAGAACTTGTTGATACACAAAGCCCATGGCCTGTTCATGAAAGTTGTTCATGGATTATCCTCCGGATCGAGCTTCTTATTATCAGCACGCCCAATTAGACGCGCCCAGATTTACTGCAACTCTTGGACCCGGAAGAGACGAGACGCACATACGCACAGGAACAAACCTACAAAAACCACTCAATAGAATACATACTTTCTTATGCTGCACTCTTATGACATGTTCTTCAGTCGCACTTTCTTTCTGGATAAAGCAATCCAAAAGTCCGCTGGGATCAGGCAATAAAAAACGCGGCCCTGAACACTATGTTCAGGGCCGCGTTTATGAGACGGGACGTTTTGCGCAGCCTTGTCAGGCTTCAGGTCGCTGACACTTGCAAAGCAACTCGCCCCCGGCACGGACAACCATCCATATAACGATGGGCTTCTACAAAGTCCTCAAAAGGGAACACCTTGATCTCCAACGGTGTGAGCACCCGGTCAGCAGTTAGCTGGTTGATATCACGCAAGGCACGTTTCATCGCCTCTTCGTCCTGTGCGATACCCAGCTCGGGCTTGCCAGTGAAGTTACCGATGCAGTGCACGAAGAACTTGATGTTCTTCTGAAAGCACGCACAGCCCGGAAACCCTGTCTGGTTACCGCCTTGCAAACCATACAGAACAAGGCTGCCACGAGGCGCCAGGACATCACCCAGCACTGACATTTGCGGGCCACCCAGACCATCGAGCACCACATCCACGCCCTTGTTGTCGGTGATCTTGTTGATCTGCATCAGCAAGTCCTGCTCTTCGGTGACAATCACCTTGTCGGCACCCAGTGCCAGCAGGCACTCGCGCTCACTGGCGTCCTTGGTCGCAGCAATCACCTTCAGGCCCATCGCCTTGCCCAACTGCACGAACGAAGGACCGGCGCAATGGCTGGCATCGGTGATCAGTACGGTCTGCCCGGGCTTGACCTGGGCCAGATCGACATATGCGAAATAGGCGATCAACAGCGGTGTGTAATGTACGCTGGCCTCTACCGCAGACAATACGTCCGGGTAGCGGGTCAGCGTGGAGCGTGGCATCAAAATCAGCTCGCCATAGGTCGGGTAGTCATTGGCGCTCTGGCCCGGAAAGCTGGCGACCTTGTCACCAATCGCCAGATCATCAACCCCGGCACCGACGGCGGTGACGATACCTGCCATTTCATGGCCGATACCCGCAGGCAAACGGGCGTGGCTGGGGGCCAGGTTCTGCCGCCAGAGCACGTCATACCAGCTGATGCCAATGGCTTGAACACGGACCTGCACTTCGCCGGGAGCAGGCGCGGCGACTTCGTGCTCTTCGCACTTGAGCACCTCGGCCGGACCAAACTTGTGAAAACGGATCGTGCGCGACATTACCAACCTCGCCTAATTAATCGCTAATACCACGGGACTTTATCCGGGCTTTGTGCGCAAGACTAACAGACAGCATTAATAGTCGACATGCCTGGCATTGATCCGCCGACAGGTTTACAGCGAGCAGAAGCCCTGAAAAACCGGGGAAACCACCATAAACAGGAGTTAAACCTCCTACAGTCAAGCAAGAAAGAAAATCTACCGAGTGACGAAAAAACAGTTTTGCCAGTAAGATCCGTTACCTCACTACCTGTTGAACCGACTGCGAAGCCTGCCCGATGAACCGTAACGACTTGCGTCGCGTCGATCTGAATCTGCTGATCGTCTTTGAAACCCTGATGCATGAACGCAGTGTGACCCGTGCAGCCGAGAAGCTGTTTCTGGGCCAGCCGGCCATCAGTGCGGCGCTGTCACGCTTGCGCAATCTGTTCGACGATCCGCTTTTTGTCCGTACCGGGCGCAGCATGGAGCCGACTGCCCGGGCGATCGAGATCTTTGCCCTGCTCTCGCCTGCCCTTGACTCGATTTCCACGGCGGTGAGCCGCGCTTCAGAGTTCAACCCGGCGACCAGCACCTCAGTGTTTCGCATCGGCTTGTCGGACGATGTCGAATTCGCCCTGCTGCCGCTGCTGCTCAAGCGCTTGCGTGCAGAAGCACCGGGTATCGTCCTGGTTGTCCGCCGCGTCAACTACATACTGATGCCGCCACTGCTGGCCTCGGGCGAGATTTCGGTGGGCGTCAGCTACACCAGCGACCTGCCTGCCAACGCCAAGCGCAAAGTACTGCGCCGTAGCCGTCCCAAACTGTTACGTGCCGACACCATGCCCGGCCCCCTGAGCCTGGACGACTTCTGCGAACGCCCCCACGCACTGGTGTCGTTCGCCGGTGACCTGAGCGGGTTTATCGATACCGAACTGGAAAAAATGGGCCGCAAGCGTCATGTGGTGCTCGCCGTACCGCAGTTCAATGGCCTGAGCACCCTGCTGGCAGGAACCGATATCATCGCCACCGTGCCCGACTATACGGCCGAAGCCCTTACCGCGGCGGGTGGCGTGCGCGCCGAAGACCCGCCGCTGGACACCCAAAGCTTCGAGCTGCATATGGCCTGGCGCGGCGCCCAGGACAACGATCCCGGGGAGCGCTGGTTGCGATCACGGATTCAGATGTTTTTCGGAGATCCGGACAGCCTTTGACACCTGCAAGGCGCAGGAGCAATTACCACTCACCTGGCAAAATCCTGCTGTGACTGAGCCTGTGCTGCAACATTCAGCGTGCGCAGGCCAAGCAATACAATCAGCACCATCACCGCTCCGGCGACAATAGGAACGGCAAAACCGGCGCGGGCGCCCCAGGCGTCGATCACCAGGCCTGCCACCACCCCGCCGAATGCCACGCCGATGCTGATGCCAGTGGACATCCAGGTCAGACCCTCAGTGACCCGCTGCGGCGGCAATATAAGCGTGCCCAGGTTCATGACAATCACCATGGTTGGTGCGAAAGACACCCCGGAAACAAACAGCAACAGGGCCAGGACATAGACACCGGATGAAAAAATCGGCAATACCGCAGTGATGGCCGTGACCAGAATCCCGATAAAAAATTGCTGTGCCATGGGCATGGCAATTCTGAAAGCGCCAAAGGCCAGACCGGCAATCAATGACCCCAGAGCATAGGCGGCAAGGATAAAACTGGCAGATGCCGGCCAGTCATGGGCGTTGGCAAAGGCAACCACGGCCACATCGACGGAGCCGCCGATAACGCCCATGCCCAGCAAGGCCAGGACAATGGTAGGCAGGCCCGCAAGACGCCAGGTCGAGCCTGTATGAGTGCTGGCCGACTTGATGATCTGTGGCTCAGTCTGGCGCTGCATCACAAACGCCGTAACGCCCACCGCCAGTAGTACGGCCACCGCCAGGGGCCCGGCTTCGGCAAACAGCCCGGTGCTCAGGCCAATCGCCAGGGGCGGCCCCAGGATAAAGGCCATTTCAGTTAGCACGGTATCCAGGGAGAACGCGGTATGCAGCAGCGACTTGCCGCGAAAAAGCTGGGTCCAGCGCGCTCTGGTCATGGCCGGCATGCTTGGCATGGTGCCTGCCAGTGCCGCCAGGACAAACAGCAACGGTGCGTCGGCACGCAGATGTGCTGCGGCGATCAACGCCAGCAGCATGGCGATGCTGAATGCGGTGAACACCGGCAGCACCCGGCGCTGACCCAACCGGTCGACGCGTTTTGATATCTGCGGCCCCACCAGGGCATTGGCCAGGGTAAAGGTTCCGGCCACCGCCCCGGCCAGCCAGTAAAGCCCTGTTTGCTGCACCAGCATGGTGATGATGCCGATGCCGATCATTGCCTGCGGCAAACGGGCAATCGAACTTGCCACCACCAACCCCATGACGCCAGGTATTGCCAGAAGTTCGCGGTAAGGGTTGGCCATGGTTATTCCTGTTCAAAGACGCTTCAGATAAAGAATCCAGCGTCGTATCCTTCTGGCGATAAGTCAAAGCCGGCGGCCTTGACCGCACTTTAAAACTGCCCGATTGCGGAGCCACAATGCACGAACATATTGCAGCCGTCCCTCTGGACAAAGCCTACCGACTGCTTAACCACGGCCCGACGATTCTAGTCTCGTCCCGCCATGCAGGGGTGCAGAATGTCATGGCAGCAGCCTGGGCATGCGCCCTGGACTTCGACCCGCCCAAGTTGACCGTGGTGCTGGATAAAAACGTGAAAACCCGCGCCTTGGTGGAAAACAGCGGGGTCTTTGTGATCCAGGTACCTACCGTAGCCCAAATCAGGCTGACCAGCCTGGTCGGCAGCGTCAGCCTGGTCGATGACCCGGACAAACTCGAGCATTGCGCGGTGCAACTGTTCGAGATGCCTGCCCATGACCTGCCATTTGTTGAAGGTTGCTCAGCCTGGCTGGCCTGCAAGTTGATCCCCGAACCGCACAACCAACAAACTTACGACCTGTTTATCGGGGAAGTGGTTGGGGCCTGGGCCGACACTCGCGTTTTCAGCGAAGGTCACTGGCACTTTGAAACGGCCGCCCCGACCTTGCGCAGCCTGCATTACATCGCCGGAGGACATTACTACGCTATCGGCCAGGCGCTGGATGTGGATGAGAGCAATCTGTAGAGGCGCTTCCTGTCGTTGCGGGTATCAATCACCGTGGCAGTAATCGACACGCCGGGCGAGTTCTTCGACGTTCCGCGGTACTGCCTGACAAAAACGTCCAGCCATGCCTGAACCGATTTACCCCGGACTACAGCCAAAGCGGCGTCCGGCGAGCTGGGTCTGGTTGCGTTTGGCAGGCAGTGACGTGCCCATCGCAGGCAAATCAGCGCTAACGATCATTAACCCTCAGCGGCATATCACATACTCATCTCTGGCACAGATGCCCGCTTCAAACCGAATTTAACCCTCATAACACTGAGGTTTTCTGTTACCGAGTACAGTTTTATTGTGTATTAATTGCGGATAAGCGCAACGATCAGAACTGTCTGTGCCCGCACATTCAGCCGCCAGAGAAAACCTGGCTCAGTTGAACAATCCTGCCCAAGAGTGACAACTTGAAATCACTGCCACTGCAACACGTTTTCGGGATGTTTCTGCTGTTACTGGTTTCATGCAGTTCATTGGCCGATGGCAACCCCCTTGGAATCCATGCGCGACAGCCCTTGGAGGGCCTGAAGGTGCATCTGGATGCGGCGACAAAAGCGTGGGTACTGGAGAAGCACACCCTGATTGTCGGCGTGTCAGAGGGCAATTATCCACCCTACAAAATCATTACGGCGCGCGATGAGCTGGAAGGCATTGCCGCCGACTATCTGTCGGCCTTGCAGCGTGAGTTGGCGCTGAAGCTGGTCATTCGCCGCTTCACTTCAACCGATGCGCTGTACCAAGCCTTGCGCGAAGGCCAGATAGACCTGGTGGCCGTCGCAACTTCGACTGAGGCCAAACACTATCAGGTGCAATCAAGCCCGCCCTACGCGTTTACCGAGCTGGCATTGTTCACCGAAGCCGGAGATCTGCACGACTACGACATGCAGGCGAGTGCCACCCAAATTGCCTTCGCCGACGAACAGTTCCAGGAGTTGTACAAACAGACTGGCGGTCAGGGTACCACTACCCTTTACCCTTCAATTCGCGATGCCATGTCAGCGGTCTTGAGCGGAAAGTCCCAAGCCTTTATAGGTGATACTTTCTCCAGTCGCTATCTGTCTGCCCAATTGTTCAGCAATCAGCTGGTTGTCAATCAGAGTACCCGCCTGGCAGAAATCCCAGTGGGCTTTGCCTTCAACGCCTCCAACACAATGCTCGGTTCTGTGTTGAATCAAACACTGGGCGGCCTCTCGCGATGTTACCTGGTCGCTGCCATGCGCATCTGGGGTGACTCAGAGGGATGCGACATGAGCAGCTTTCGCCTGCACCTCAGCAAGCCCGAAGTGGCCTGGCTCGACAAGGCAAGTGTGGTCAAGCTGGCCATCAGTGAAGATTTGGCGCCTTACAGTTTTTTTGACAACAGGGGCAGACTCAACGGTATTGCCTCAGAACTTCTGGATATCGTGCGACGTAAAACCGGCATCCGCTTTGAGATCATTCGCGTCAGTTCCCTGAGTGATGCACTGGGTTTGCTCAGCCAGGGTGAAGCTGACCTCAGCGTTTTATTCCATACCAGTGCAACACAGGGGGCTTATCTGTATAGCCGGCCTTTCGTGACCGCCCCCTACCTGATCGTCACCCGACGAGAAGACACTTCACTCACCGCACTGCACGCACACACTGCTGCCTCACTGGCGGTAGCCAAAAACCAAGTGCCGCCCGAGTTGCTCCACAACTATCCACACCTTCGCTTGATAGAGGCGACTACGACCGCCGATGCACTTAATCGAGTGCGCGGCGGCGAAGCGGACTTCTCCCTGGTACCCGCTAATATGGCGCGCTACTACCTGTCCTATAAGTATGAGAACAGCCTGAAAATAAACGGTGTGATTAACCATAATGATGCACAGGTCACCTTCGCCACACCGTCGAAAGCCCCTTTGCTAATGTCGATTCTAGACAAAGCACTGGCTGAAATAACCCCGGAGCAAGTCATACATATAACCGGTCGCTGGCGGGCCAACGCGGCAACTGACGACAAACATTGGGAAGGTTTAGCCTCCACCACCTGGAGTACCCTGGGCGCACTGTGCGTGCTGCTCATCGTGGCGGCATTGCTGATCGTCGCCCAACGGCGGCGGATCATACGCAAGCAGCTAGACCTGCATCAGCGCCAGCTTATTCTTGATGAACTGGAGGTCACCAAAGAGGCTGCGGAAAAGGCCAACCGCAGCAAGTCGGTTTTTCTGGCGACCATGAGCCATGAAATTCGCACACCGCTGAACGCAATTATCGGCATGCTGGAGCTGGTATTGACCCGTAAAGAAGATCCCTCCCTCAATACCCGGTCAGTGCATATTGCTTACGATAGCGCACACAGTCTTCTTGGGTTGATCGGCGAAATCCTCGATATATCCACCATCGAGTCAGGCAAGCTGACCCTGCGCCCGCAAATATCCACGCTCAAGCAGTTGATCGAATCGGTAACCGCCGTATTCATCGGTCTGGCACGCCAGAAGCATCTTAGTATCTGCCTGGAGCTGGATCAAACGGCTGAAGAGCGGTTGTGGATCGATGAACTGAAATTCAAACAGGTACTGTCCAACTTGTTGAGTAATGCAATCAAGTTCACGGATAAAGGCGGCATCGTGATCCGTTGTCGCGGCAACTACGAGGGCGAACACGCAGTGCAAGTGCGTATCAGCGTCACCGACACCGGCAGAGGTATTGCAGCGTCACAAATCGACAAGGTATTTACGCCTTTCTTTGAACTCGACAGCGCAGTGAACACCCCCAATGCCGGTGCCGGTCTCGGCTTGTCTATCAGCCAGGTGCTCAGCCAGTTGATGGATGCCCATCTAAGTGTCGAAAGCGAGCTGGGTGTTGGCACCTCGATGATCTTCAATGCACGTTTTCAGTGTGTGAGCGCGGACAGCGCAGGGAGCGATGAGGTTCTGACACACGCTCCGGCACCTATCGATTCGCCACTGAACATATTGATAGTCGAAGACCACTTGCCAAGCCAGTACTTGCTTGAACAGCAAATCAGCTACCTGGGGCACCATGCGGTCATTGCCAACAATGGCCAGGAAGGTATTGCGCTGTGGCAAAAACACGACATCGACATCGTGTTGACCGACTGCAACATGCCGCACCTCAACGGTTATGAAATGACGCGCGCCATTCGTGACCTCGAATCCAGCCTGTGCAGAAAAGCCTGCATCATCATAGGCATCACTGCCGATGCACAGCGTGAAGCGCTCGAACAATGCCTGACTTCAGGCATGGATGAAGCGCTCGCCAAGCCCATCAACCTTGCCGGGCTCAATCGATTTATTCCCACACTCAACCGTGATGACAAAGAGCAAACGCAGACACAATCCGACCTGGCGAAAGAGGTACAGCTTGAGATAGCTGAACACGTCATCACCAGCAACAATGAGGAATTGTTGGCGCTGGAACTATCCCTGGGCCAAAACGATTGCGATGCACTGGCACGTATTGCCCACAAGCTCAAAGGCACTGCCTACGTACTCAATTCGCAGGGCTTGCTGTTGCTGTGCATCACCCTGGAAGAACTGACTGCCAATAATGGCGAACCTGAATCAATACGTCAGGCCGTAAAGGATCTGGCCAAAGCTCTCAACGACATCAATATGTCGCTGCAAGCAAGCTAATCACACGCAAGAGGCATGGGATATTTCACGCAAGTTTTTCACCAGCTTTTCCTGTGCTTGTTCAAGTAATCCGGCGCAGTGGAGCACCTGTGCAGGTACAACCAGCGATGCACTGCAAGCCTGTTCCAGCATTTCGCAGCACTTGATAACAAGCGGGTCGTTCACGATAAGCGCCGCCCCCCTGATACGATGGGCCAGGGCCGCAAATCCTGACGTGTCATGCCTGGCCAGCAGATCGCGAAGCTCTGCCATATCTTTTTCGCTACTGCGCAGCGCCTCATGAATCAGCCCCGCGACTGCCTCATCATCACCGCCAGTCAACTCATGCAGACGTGCCGTGATGGATACCTGATCGGCACAAACCTGAATGTCATGCCCGGAAACGAAACTCTCTGCCAGTGGCGCTTGCCAACTCGACAAAAGTGTCGACAACGCTTTCAGGCTCATAGGTTTGAATAAACAATCATTCATGCCTGCCTTTAGGCACCTGGTCTTTTCCTCTGGCTGGACGCTCGCTGTAAAGCCCACTATCAGGCAAGCAACCATACCCCGCTGTGCTTCATCCTGACGGATCTGCTGAGCCAGATCGTAGCCACTCATCAACGGCATATTACAGTCAGTGATGACGATGTCGAAGTGCCCTGCCCGCCAAAGCTGCAACGCAACCACCCCATCCCCGGCATCGCTTGCCGACTGGCCCAGGAACGTCAATTGCTGGACCAGAAGTAAACGGTTAGCAGGCTGATCATCTACCACCAGCACCTTCAAGGCGCGAGCAGCCCCAAGGCCTTGTTCGCGCTGTGGCGGCGAAAGAGGCACAGCACTTAGTTTATTGAATAAGAATGACGCTTCGAGTGTCGTCCCCTGACCTATTGCACTGCAGATTTGCAGGCTACCGCCCATCAGCTCGCACAATGAGCGCGAGATAACCAGCCCAAGCCCCGTGCCACCCCTGGAAGCTGCGCCATGATTGGCCTGAGAGAAAGGTTGGAACAAATGCTGCAAATCTTGAGCATCAATACCGATTCCGGTGTCTTCAACCCTCAGTATCACCTGTAGACGCTCATCTACGATCTGCTCGACGCGAAGCGAAATGCGGACTTCTCCGCTGTCCGTGAACTTGATCGCATTACCCAGCAGGTTAGAAAGCACCTGCTGGAAGCGCACTGGATCGACAAGCACGTCACAGCCGACACTGGCGTCGATATCCAGCTTCATGATCAGGTTTTTCTGCCTGGCAAGACCTTCAAACACTCGCACAACCGACTCGACGAGCTCCCGCAAATTCGCCCTTCTGGGCGAAAGACTGACATGCCCTGATTCAATCCGCACGAGATCCAGAATATCGCCGAGCAGTTCAAGCATGCCCTTGGCCGAGGTGTATGCCACCTCGATGGAGCCACGATCGAAGTCGCCTTTTTCGGCACGCTTCAATGCGAGCTCAAGCATGCCGATGACGGCACTCATCGGGGTGCGAATCTCATGACTCATGGTCGTCAGGAAGGTGGTCTTGGCCCTGTTTGAATTGTCTGCCTGGTGCTTGGCCGCACGTAATTGCTCAATAAGTTCGCGTCGTTCACTGATATCGATCCAGCCACAAATAACACCCTGAACTTGCCCGCCAGTATCATGAAATGGCTGAATCCAATGGTAAATGATCTGTTTCGAGTCACCCACGTGTAACGTGCGATCGACCACGTAGGGCTCGTCCTGCTGGATGACCCGCATATAACCGGCGTGGAACTGCATGGCCTCGTCGCTGTTGTGCTTGGCGCTTTGCAGCGCGGTTTTGCCGATAACCTCCTCACGGGCGACAGAAAATGTTTTCAGGTAATGAGTGTTGCAAGTCACCATTACGCCTTGACGATCACGTACGTAGATCGGGTGCGGAGTGCCGTTGATCAGTGCCTCCATAAAGGCCAACTGATCACTGAGGGCCAACTGTGCACGCTTGCGCTCGCGAATCTGTCGGCGGATGTAAATATTCCAGACCAATGAGCAAAAAACGAAAAGGAAGGCGACTCCAGCCATCTGGTAAATAAGGGCTTTATAGTTTCTCCATTTCATGACCTCAAACACTGCAACGGGACGCCAGCGATTAAGTACCAGATTAATTTCGTCACGGGTAATACTGCGAAGCGCCTTGTCGATAATTGAGATCAATTCGGTCTCACCGCGCTGGGCCGCAAAGGCCAGGGCGCCATACTCACCTTGCAGGATATTGCTGATGCGCAACTTGCCTGGGTACAGATGCTGAAGGTAGTAGCGGGCGCCGTGCAGTGTGGCGAAGGTCGCGTCTGCCCGCCCATCGGCAACCATCGCGAGGGACTCGAGAATGGTAGATGAGTCAATGACTTCGATATCCTTGTAGGTACCCAGCACGTTGCGCTCGGCCGCCATCATCGGCACAGCGACCCGCTTGCCACGCAAACCCTGAAGACTTGAAGGCGGGTCGGCCACGTCACGGGTGACAATCACAAACGAACTGAACATAAAGGGCTTGCTGAACCGCAGGCTGCTCTCACGCTCAGCCGTGTGCGCAGCCAGGGTCAGATCCGCGCTGTTATCCGACAGAGAGCTGAGCAGGCTGGCAAAACTGTCAGTGCGAACCGCTACAAATTGCACCCCCGTGCGCCTGTTAATCAACTCCAGCAGTTCCGAACTCATTCCACTAAAACGCCCCTCGGCATCAAAGAAAGCAAAAGGCGCCAAGTCATCATTAACCACGAAACGCACAACCGGGTGACGCTCTATCCAGCGTTGCTCATTGATGGACAGGTCAATTTGCCGGGCCGATAGCATGGCCCCACCCCCGGACCAGCGTTTCACGATCTGCTGCAGACTATTTTCGTCCATTGCGCTGATTGCACTGTCCAGCACCGTTTTCAACCGTGTGTTGCCAGGCTGGATGGCGAACGCGAAGCCGCCACTGTGCACATCGACAAAACGCTCAAGACGCACATCGTTGAAATAATTCAAGTTGATCAGATAGTTGCTCGACAAGCCGTCTCCCAGGTAACCATCAAGACCGCCGAACGCGAGCGCAGCCAAAGCCAGGTTGCGTGATGCGTAAGCAATAAACCGGGCATCGGGATACCGTATTGCAAGCTGGCTGTAGGGGAGATAGTCCGCAGCTACCGCTATGCGCTTTCCTGCCAGGTTGGACGGCAACGGTTGCTGATCTGCGTAACGGACAAACAGGGCTGGCTGGTCTTGCACATAAGGTTTACTGAGTAGCGCATTATTGCCAAGCACCTCAAGAGCGCTGGAGCTGCCCAACAGATCAATTTCGCCACGTTCGAGTGCGGCCAACGCACTGCCCCGATCAGCAAAGCGGCGAAGCTTTGTATCGATATGAAGTGTTTGCCCCAAATAGCACACTACGTCTGCAGTAATACCCTCGTAAAACGGGGAACCCGCGGTCATCTCAAAAGGCGGGTAATCGGGTTGGGCGACGCCAATCACCAATGCACGCTTTTGCCTGAGCCACTGCCAGTCATCATTGGCAAGAGAGACTTGCGCCGCTGGGCAGTAATCACGTTCCTCCAGCCGCAGCAGCCCCTCGTCGGTGGCTGCAAGCAGCGGATCATATGGAAAAAAATGCATCACAACGATCGCTAACACCGCGCGTTTAATGGCAGCGCCAAGTGATACCGCAACCCCTGTTACAACTCCGTTGTGTATCAACCAGGGTGCAATCACTGCTGATCGAGGTTGTGTTGCAACCTGAACAATTCAAGATCGGTGCGTATACCCAGCTTTCTGAAGGCCGCCTGCTTCTGCCCGCTGATGGTTTTAGGGCTGCGCATGAATTTGAGTGCAATCTGCGAAACCTGCATGCCCTCCAGGCAACACCGCAGCACCTCACGCTCTTTGGGTGAAAGCGCAACGTTACCGACGAGCAAGGTATCGCCAGCCGGGTCTTCGCCCGTGTCACAGGGGCGCTCATGGCCAGGAATCGGCTTTTTGTCGAGTTCATGGGCCATCATCGACGACAGGTACAACTGCCCCGATGCCACGGTGCGAATGGCCAGGATGAGATCGTCAACCGGTTGAGACTTCCCCAAGTAACCATTCGCGCCTGCGCCAATGGCTAGCTTGACTATTGCAGGCTTCTCCGCCGAAGAAGAAATGAGGATAAGCAGTTGCGGATATTGCTTTCGCAGCAAGCGAATCAGGTTCAGACCATCCAGCTCGCCATCATGCAATTGATAGTCCAGTACCAATAGATCAATCGTCTGCACCCGCAGGGCCGAAATCAACTCGGCGCTTGCGCTGTACACGCCGACCACCGCCAGGTCAGTCTCCCGGCTCAGCCGCGAGTTCAAGGCCAGTCGAATAAGAGAATGATCATCCAGCACGGCAACACGTAAGGGTGTGACAACAGAAAACTGCATTCTTTGTCTCCGGATCGCTCACGTTTTAATCATTAAAAACATAGGAAAAGTCTGAACGATGCACAAGACAATGCATATAGGGATTGCCTCAAAATCAGCCGCTGAGAGGGTTCGGCGTAAAAATAGTTCACCCCGCAGGGTGCAAAGCTGCGCGCCATATCGACGGATCGCCTGAAAAGGTCCAGGTCATCAACTCTGCCTCGCTCATTGGTCGGGCATACAAATACCCCTGCCCCAACTGGCAACCCATGCCTTGCAGGCAGCGTAATTGCGCTACGGTTTCTATCCCCTCGACAACCACCTGCATATCCAACGACCGCGCAAAGTGCAGGACACTCCTGATCACTGCAACTGAGCGATTGCGCTTAAAGTCGCGGATAAAACCGCCATCCAGTTTCACCTCGTTAAACGGCAACTGGCACAACCGCTCAAGCGATGAGTAGCCGACACCAAAGTCATCCATCGACAAGTTGCAACCCAACATGCGCAGCCCAAACATGCTCGCCATGCACCTCCCGGGGGCTAGCAAAAGACCGGTTTCCGTAAGTTCAAACGTCAGGCTTGCCGGTGCTGCATGGTGTTTATTCAGCACCTGCCTGATCCGGTCAACGAAGCGCGGGCATTCCAGTTGCGTTGTATCCAGATTGAACGCAAGGTTGAACCCATTTCCACCCGCCTGCATAAACTGCTGCAAACGCAGCCCTTGCTCAAATACTCTGAAGAAGACCTTATCGAGCAACCCCAACTGAACGACAGCGGGAAGAAATGCCTCCGGCGACAACATGTCACCCTGCGCCCGCTGCCATCTGAGCAACACCTCGGCACCCTGGATCAATCCACTGCCCAGATGGAATTTTGGCTGAAACCAGGCACAAAACTCTTGCCGATCGATGCCTTCGAGTATGTCCTCATCATCAGGTTCAGATCCCGAGTCACAGGGCTGTCCAATACCGGTTTGACTGGCTCGACCGCTTGCACAGTAAGCTTGCAACAACAGGGCAAGCTCCTCTGCCACGAGTGGCCGGACTGCATTGCCCAGCCACTCCAAGCCCTGCAGCCTTACGATTTGCTCCACGGTATACACCAGCTCATCGGGTATCGAACTGCAGATAATCACCGCATTGACCAAACCTGCCTCACGTGCCTGACTCAAAAAGCACAACCCATCGGTTGCCAGGGTCTGCAAATCACATAACACGATATCAACGCCTCCGTGCAGGTGCAGCAATGACAGGGCGGCCTCCCCGCAAGAGGCTTGCAAGACATCAATGCACCCCATATCAAGCAACGTATTGACTGCAACAGCACGCTGTAAATCGTGACGCTCAAACATCAGCAAACGCAGTGTGTTCAAAACATCTTTCCCGTTTGAAATACAACTGTTCAAGAGAAACGCAGGGGCAGACGCCGGAACAAATCAAGATCATTTCTCAAGCCCAGCTTTTTATAGGCTGCACGTTTCTGAGCGTTGATCGTTTTGACACTTCTTGTGAAGCCCGCCGCTATTTGTGTGTCGGTCAATCCGGCCACACACAAATGCAGCACTTCTCGCTCTTGTGACGTCAACATTACGCGATCCAACAGGCACACCCGCGTTGCACTTCCATCACCTGCATGGGTACCGACCGGCATGTCGAAGGTCGCTTGCAAAATCAACCTGGAGCAGAAATAAAACTCTCCGTTGGCCAGGCTGCGAATGGCTGTTACATAGCTATCCAGTGGTTGTGTCTTGCAAATAATGCCGTGAGCCCCTGATGCCATGAGCAATACAGCTGTCGGCAGATGCGGCTGATCCAGCAAAACCAGAATTCTCAGTGTCGACTGTTCTATGCTGAGTGCCCTGATAAGCGCAACCGTATCATTCCCCTCTGACAAGTGCCCTATCAGCAGCAAGTCAAACTCATCCTCGGAAACACCACGCATAGCGATATCGCAACGTCCATAGGAACCAACAACCGTGATATCACGGCTGTTCGAAAAGATGCAAACACAAGCCATAACGGGCTATCTCATGGGTATCCAGAACACCTACCCTGATGGACTTAAACATTGCAAGGCTCCATAACCTATCAGCCAATTTGCCCGCCGCATTGACTGGAGCAGACAGAAGGAAAACTTCAAAAGATAATTTTAATATTCATAAAAGCGGTTTCTGATACGCCTGTTCTAATGCACGTCGACGATCGGACAGCGCCTGCGACGCATAGATCAATATAACGAGCGCACCTGGAATACACACTAGGATTTGCCTCAAAACGATCATGGCTGCACGGCACCTTGCTTATATATAAAGTTGTGCCCCGCCTGAAATATTATTTTAAGGCAATCCTCAAAGACAGCAGCAGAACGCCCCCCTAACATGGACTCCGCAGTTCGCTGAACACACTACAACCTTAAGGATATCAACATGAAAAATCTCTACCTTGCCATTCTCAGCCTGTCGGCTCTCGCCGCTTCCGGCGCTACTTTTGCAGAGCCTGTTACAGTTAAAGGTGGCAGTGGCCAGATCAACTTTATGGGCTTCATTAACAATGATGCTTGTTCTGTTGACGGCAGCACCGGTAAAGACAAAGTTATTTCTGTTGATATGGGCAACGTATCGATCAAGGACATGGGCAGCGATACAGCCCCTAACGCCGGGCGCATCAGCGCCAATGACTTTAACTTGAAGGTCAACTGTAATGCTGGCACCAAAGTATCAATGGTGTTCAAACCAAGCCTCAACGGCGGCTCTGGCCTGGTTACAGGTAAAAAAGTGTTGAAGCTGCAAGGCACAGATGCGGCCAAAGGGGTGGGTATCGCCCTGCTTGACAGTGATGGTGCTTTGATAGACCTGACCTCAGACACCACTGCCTTGGTCACAACCGGTCTTAGCGGCGAGAAAGCCGTCGGTGGTGACGGCACCTTGTCATTCGCCGCTGCCTACGTCACCACGGGTGATGCAGCAACCGCCGTTGCCGGTACAGGTAACGCAACACTGCCATTTGTACTTCAGTACGAATAAATCTGGATACAGGGCGGAGGCTGTCGGGCCTCCCCTTCCCCCACTTACATTTTTTGGGCCACACCTATGATGCGACGTTCAATCCCTGTTTTTCTAAGTGCTATCAGTCTGTTTGTCACCACTGAAGCATTCGCGAGCATTTCGTTAAGTGCAACACGGGTGATATTTGATGGCTCACGCAAAGAAGCCAATATCACGGTACGCAATGGGGGGCAAAACGTGTTGGTGCAGTCATGGATCGATAGCGACCTGGCTGAAAATACATCGCTGCCATTTGCTATCACTCCACCGCTGGCCCGTGTCGCGGCCAATCAACAACAATTACTGCGTATTCTTTACGAAGGTGGAGGCATGCCGATCGACAAAGAATCGGTCGTATGGCTCAACGTTCAGGAAATACCGCAAGCCAGTGCAAGCGACGCCAACATATTGCAATTAGCCGTGCGTCAACGGGTCAAAATTTTTTTTCGGCCAGCGGATTTACCTGGCGAAGCAGCCAAAGCGCCTGCGCAACTAAAATGGAAACTGCAAAACGAGGGCGGGCAAACCCTTCTAAAGGTCAATAATCCTGGCCATTACCATGTGTCATTAGCTGACCTTGAAGTGGGCAAGAGCGATAAAGCCGAATTGATTATCGGCGCCACCATGATCGCTCCTGGCGAGGACAGAACGTTCAAGTTAAAAGCTGCGCCCCTGTCTTTATCGCCTTCATTGCGATTTGCAAGCATCAATGATTATGGCGCCCTGCAGAAATTTGAAACAACCGTGAACTTCCAGTCAATGAGTTCGGCAACCCCAGCAGAAGTCCAAGATCAACAATAAATCACCTGCCCCAACGGCTATGCCTCGAGCTTTATTATTCGCACACTTTATGACGGCATACGTCATATTGACGACATAGGCTATCCATATGTTTTTCTCCAATAATCACACGCATGATAGTTGCGTAGAAAAACGCGCCCGCACAGATGCCTCCCCTACAATCAGCACTATTCACCCGCTGTATTTGGTCGTTACTATCACACTGTCGAGCATGGCTTGGGGCGAAGAACCGGCACAGCCACAAGAAGAAGTTTACAACACCACTTTTTTCCAGGGTGGAGCCTCGGTGGACCTGCACACACTGTTGAGCACCCACCGTGTATTACCAGGAAAATACCGGGTCGACTTATACAGTAATGACGTACTGGTGGGTCGCAGGGATATCGAGTTCGCGCCCAACGCGCACAACGGCAAGGTCGAGCCGTGCATGACGGTTGATCTGATTCAACAACTTGGCGTTGATCTACAAAAGCTGCAAGACCAGGGGTTGCTTGATCCCGAGTTACCGCAAGCCTGCCATGACCTGACGTCCATGATTGATAAAGCTACGTGGCGCTACGACTCCAGCCGCTTACGGCTTTATTTCAGCGTGCCGCAATTGGCAATGGCTCGAGGCTTGCGTGGTTTTGTGGACCCAGAACTATGGGACGAAGGTGTTCCGGCCGGGTTTATCAACTATCAGTTCAACAGCAACCGCAGCTCCACTGAGTTCAGCACACAGGTCTCCAACAACTTGAGCATGCGCAATGGCATCAACCTGGGCGCATGGCGCCTGCGCAACGAGTCGAATCTGAGCACCCGCACCGGTCATGCAAACACATTCAAGAGTAATCGCAGTTACGTGCAGCGTGACGTTACCGCTCTCAAGGGGCAGTTCAGTGCCGGGGAGATCTTCTCCGATACCGAGCTGTTCAACAGCGTGCGTTATCGCGGGGTAAAACTGGCCTCGGATGAAGGCATGCGTGCCGACAGCGAACGGGGTTATGCGCCGATCATTCGCGGTGTCGCCGATTCCAATGCGGTGGTCGAGATTCGTCAGGACAACTACATTCTTTACACCACTATCGTGCCGCCTGGTCCGTTCGAGATCAGCGATATATACCCTACGGGTTCCAACGGTGATCTGGAGGTGGTGATTATCGAAGCCGACGGTCGTCGCAGAATCAGCAAACAGGCTTTTTCCGCGCTTCCCACGATGGTTCGCGAAGGGCAGCTCAAATACAGTGTGTCTGCTGGCCAATACGCCAGCAACGCCGAGGGCGCAGCATCGCCCTCCTTTGTCAGCAGCACCGCCGCCTATGGCATAAACAGCAACCTGACAGGTATTGCGGGCCTGCAAGCCAGTGAAAATTTCCAGGCGTTTTCGCTCGGAGCCGCGAAGAACACTTCCCTTGGCGCGGTCTCATTCGATCTCACCCAGTCATCCAGCCGCGCCCAGGGTAAAACCACCCAGGGCAACAGCGTGCGGGCGCTCTATGCAAAAACATTCACCGGCACCGATACCAGCTTCACCCTGGCCGCCTATCGCTACTCCACAGAAGGCTATCGCAGCTTCAGCGATCATGTTGAAGACATCAGTGAGGGCATCAGGCCGCGCAGTGGCAGCTCTAAAACCCGCACCGACCTGACCGTCAACCAGACCCTGGGTGGGACACGACAATATGGTTCGCTCTATATCAACGGCACCGACCAGCGCTATTGGAACCGGGGTGGCTCACGCACTTTCTCTGCGGGTTACAGCAACAACTGGGGCGAACTCAACTACAGCCTGAGTGCGAGCAGGAGCCTGGATATTGATGAACGCGGCGTGTCGAACACGGACAATCAGGTCAACCTCTCGGTCTCTTTCCCGCTGGGCTCTCGCCCCCGGTCGCCACGGGCCTTTGTGTCCACCACAAGTGACCGCAGCGGCAACAGCACACAATTAGGGGTCAGTGGTTATCTGTCGGACAACAGTGATTCGTTTTACTCAGTCCAGGCCGGTGACAGCAGTCAGGGTGGTGAATCCGGCTCTCTCAGTGTGAACACCCGCACATCGATAGCCGACATCAGTGTCGGCTACAGCAAAGGCAGGGGCTTTGACTCCCAAAACGTGAACGTCTCCGGCTCGGTAATCGCCCACGGCGGCGGGGTCAACCTTGGGCAAACCGTAGGTGAAACCTTCGCCCTGGTCGAAGTCGCGGGAATATCCGGCGTCGAGATCAGCACGCACTCGGGGGTCACGACCGGCAACAACGGTTACGCCGTTATTCCCAACACCCAGCCATACCGGGTGAACTGGTTGAGCCTGGACACCCGTAACCTGGGCGGTGACGTTGAACTTGATAGCGCCACCCAACAACTGGTGCCGCGCCGAGGCGCGGTGGTGGTGGCACGCTTCGAGGGCCGCAAGGGCCGGCGGATTCAGTTTGAACTGGTCGATGCACAAAACCGCTCAATCCCGTTCGGTGCCTCGGTGGAAGACGCCAAGGGTGTGCAACTGGCGATTTCCGACCCTACGGGCAAAGCCCTGGCCATGGTCGAGGACGACAGCGCCACGCTGACCATCAAATGGCAAGGCAAGCAATGCCAGGCGGCCTATGCACTGGCACCAAAGCAGGAAAAGGTGAACTACGAACGCTTCAAGCTGATTTGCTTGCCCGGCACCGAGGGGCGTTGATTCTCAAACTGGAAAAGGCACGCTTATGTACAACACACACATAAAACCTATAAAGCTCCTGCCGTTACTTGCCCTGCTTTTACTCATTACCCACACGGACGCATTCGCAGACTGTCGTTTTAATGAAGGTAGAAATCCCCTCACGCCGTCTGAGGTTCTGCTAAAAGGCCCCGGCGTTATCAGCATACCCACCGACCTTGAAAACAACCGTACGATATATGAAGGCTTTTATATAGCACGCGGCACCAACGGTATTAGCTGTAACAACGTTACGCCCATCGGCCTGATCCCAAATCCTGCGTTAGGGCCGGTGCCGGCGAGCGGGTATCTATTCCCGATTAACGACAGCGGCGTTGCTCTGCAGATATTCAACAACTATGCAGAACCCGATTACACAATCAATGTGTTTGGCGACAGAACCGTGTACCGGACAAACTCATGGGGCGTTTACGGGACAGGGTTTATTTACAGGTTTGTAAAAATCGGCACCATCAAGCATGGCACCGTAATCGGCCCTTTCACGGTCGGGACGATAAATTACGGAACGTTGGTCACTCACAACGTGACCATGACCGGCAGCCTGATTATCTCCGCATCATCCTGCAAAAGCCCCGATGTTTCGGTGAACATGGGTTATTACGTGGCCAGTGAAGTGACGAGCAGCCGAGGCCAGACCCAACCCGTAAGCTTTGATATTGCGCTCAATGAATGCCCCGACGGTATCAACAAAGTGACTTACTCGCTGCAAGCCAACACGCCTGTTATCGACAGGGAAACTGGCCTCGTCGCACTGGATGGTGCGTCCGGCGCCAAAGGCATCGGGCTGCGAATAATGGGCGGCGATGGAACACCTCTGGCTTTGGACAAGGCACATGATTTCAGCGCTTATGATGTTCGAGGCGGCAACTTCAAAATCCCGCTGAGTGCCGCCTATATTCAACTTGACAACCAAACATTGGGATTTGGTACCGCCAATACATCCCTGACGTTTACGATCAGCTATTTATAACTCGCATCCTGCGATCTGAATGAACTACCCTGGAGCTACTGTGCAGCGCAGACAAACATATATCCACACACATGCAACAACACGCATCCTCTCAGGTGCAATACAAAAAACAAGTCATGTAAAGCTCTTGCCGTTACTGGCCCTGCTTTTACTCTTCGGGTACACAGACTCATTCGCTGACTGCCATTTCAATCGCGGAAACAACCCGCTCACAGCAGCTGAAGTTCTTCTCAAAGGCCCTGGTATTATCAGTATCCCTGCCGACCTGGAACATGACCGTACGGTCTATGAAAGCTCTTATATAGCGCGTGAAACCAACAATATAACGTGTGACAGCATTACGCCCATCGGCCTGATTCCAAATCCTGCATTAGGGCCGGCGCCGGCGAGCGGGTATATATTCCCGATAAAAAACAGCGGCATTGCACTGCAGATGTTCAGTTCCTACGATGACCCCAAATACACAATCAATGTGTTTGGCGACAGAACCCACCGTCCGACAAACGTAGGGAGTGCTTACGGGGTGAGGTTTATTTACCGATTTGTGAAAATCGGCACCATCAAACACGGCTCGGTTATAGGTCCTTTTACAGTCGGTACGATCAATTACGGGACACTGGTCACTCATAACGTAACCATGACCGGCAGCCTGATCATCTCCGCATCATCCTGCAAAACCCCCGATGTCTCAGTGAATATGGGCGATTATGTGGCCAGTGAAGTCACAGGCAGTCGAGGCCAGACACACCCCGTAAACTTCGATATTGCCCTCAATGCATGCCCCCAAGGCATCGACAAGGTGACCTATTCGCTGCAAGCCAATACCCCCGTTATCGACAGGGAAAATGGCCTGGTTGCGCTGGACGGCGCGTCCGGCGCCAAGGGCGTCGGGCTACGGATAATGGATGGTGATGGCACCCCGTTGGCTCTGGACAAGGCGCATGTGTTCAGCGCTTACGATGTACAGGGCGGCAACTTCAAGATCCCGCTGAGCGCCGCCTATATTCACCTCGAAGATCAAACGCTGGGGTTTGGCACCGCCAATACGTCCATGACCTTTACGATGAGTTATTTATAGTCACGCGAGCCCATGCTTGCGTTACGCATACCCAATTGCGGCCATTGAACAAATTTTCAGACAATAATACTCAGAGCGCTGCATAACCCCTGTAAAATCGCTGCCCTACGCCCCACACACCGAGCAGCAACCATGAATCGTCGTAAAAAAATCAACCAGATATTGAAGGCCAATGCCAAGAAGGCCAACGCCAAGCTGGCCCCGAAGAACAAGAACCCGTACATCAGCAAGGCTGACCGCCTGAAGCTGGCCGAGCAATCGGAGCAGGACACCACAACAACCACCGGGGATTAAGCCATGGTCATGCCCGAGCCCCTCTTCAGGCAGGCAACGCCCCAGGATGCCGAATCCTGCTATCAGATCGAGGTTTCGGCCTATGAAGGCGATGAAGCAGCCACCCTGGAGAAGATCCGAACGCGAATCGCCCAGTATCCCCAAGGGTTTCTTGTGCTTGAGCAGGCTGGGGAAATCGTCGGGTTTATCAATAGCGGCTGTGCCTACAACGTCGTGATGTCGGATGAGGCTTTCAAGGAGCTGATCGGCCACGACCCTGTTGCACCCAATGTGGTAATCATGTCCGTAGTGGTTGCCCCCGCACACCAGGGCAAGGGCTTTGCCAGGCTGCTCATGAATGAGTTTGTCAGGCAGATGAGCAACCAGGGCAAGCACTCGATCCATCTGATGTGCAAACAACAGCATGTGCCTCTCTATACCCGCATGGACTATCAGTACGTCCAGCCATCGCCCTCCGGGCATGGCGGCATGGCCTGGCATGAAATGCTCATGGCGCTCTGACGGCTGAGAAAGCTTGCCGGATCAATAGCCCACCGCGAGAGTCCTACTTTTGACTCTGCCGCACCTCAAGCCTGTCCGGGCTGCTGCATCAAACGCAGGCCACTGGTCAACGCACCCGCCAGGGCAAAAGCGCAGCCCAGCCACAATGCATGGTACGGGCCGCCGACCGCAGACAAGTGAAAGCACAGCGCCACCAGTGACGCGCCCAGTGTCTGCCCCAGCAACCGCGACGTGGCGACAATGCCGCTGGCTCCACCACTGCGGGCCAGCGGCGCACTGGTCATGATCGCCTTGAGGTTGGGCGACTGAAAAAACCCGAAACCGGCGCCACACAACGCCATGCGCCAGCCAATATCAAAGGTCGAAGCGCCTTCGTTCAATAACGCCAGCGCTGCCATGCCTGCGCTCAACATCAACAGGCCGATGCCGCACAGCAGTGCCAGCGATACGCGGTCCGCCAGACGCCCGGCAATCAGCGCCATGATCGCCACCACCGCGGGCCACGGCGTCATCAAAAAACCGGTAGCCACCTGGCTGTGGCCAAGCGCCGTCTGCAACAGAAAAGGCAGCGAAACAAACGCCAGCCCCTGGGCGCTGAACGCACAGATCGCGGTCAGAGAGGACAAGGCAAACAGTGGCCGCTTGAACAGATCAATCGCCAGCATCGGTGCCGGATGCGCAGCCTGACGGCGCATCAGCCATACCCCGCACACCAGCGCCACGCCGATCAGCCCCAGGCTTAAATCGCCCTCGGCGCCATGTACCGCCGAACCCAGCCCCAGCACCAGCAAGGCAAACAGCCCGGCACACAATATCGCGGCCAGCCGGTCAAACGCGTGTCCGCTTCTGGGAATCTCCGGCAACGAGCGCAAGCCCAGTACAACGGCCAGCAGCCCCAAAGGCACATTGATCAGGTACAGCCAATGCCAGGTCGTCACCGACAGGATGGCCGATGCAGCCGTTGGCCCCAGAGTGAAAGCCAGCCCCACCACCAGCGAGTTATAGCCCAGCCCCCTGCCCAGAATTTTTGCCGGATAGATGTGGCGCAACAACGCGATATTCACACTCATGATCGCCGCAGCGCCCAGCCCTTGCACCACCCGCGCGGCAGTCAGCGTGGGCAGCGACCACGCCAGCCCGCAGAACAGGGAGGCCAGGATAAACACCAGCAGGCCGCCGAGAAAAACCCGGCGATGGCCCAACACGTCACTGAGGGAAGCAAACGGCAACACCGCGGCAATGGTCGCCAGTTGGTAAGCGTTGACTACCCAGATGACCGAGGCGGAGTCAGTGCCGATGCCTTCGGCCAGGGTTGGCAAGGCGGTGTTGATGATGGCGGTATCGAGGGTCGCCATGCCAATCCCCAGGGAGATCGCGATCACGGCAGGCAGGCGTTTGTTACTGGGCAAACCATCGACAACTGAAGACATGAGCAATCCGCGTACACGACAAAAACGTCAAGATTAAGGCCTGCATAGGATATTTTCTGTGGCCGATTGCGCACTCGGACGAAATTTCATGTTCGTCGATAGCCTTGTAGCCACACCGGATTATTGCTGCTTTACCAACAATGTTTCTCAGGCCTGAGGATTTCTCCCAAAAAACATCCGAACGTTCGGCAGCATGAGTGCGATTGATCTCAATACGCAGAAACTGGTGAGCAAGTGTGGAAGGCACGTTTGCCGGTGGGTGCGGTTGCAGCGCCGTTGATCTACAAGTCGCCGGCCACGGGCAAGCAATATGTGCTTATCTCGGCGGGCGGCATGAGCCACTCGCCTGATGTGGGTGACTACATCATTGCCTATGCATTACCGGACTAAGACGTTGTAGTCGCTGAAGAGCTTTGCGGTGTTTCAGTAAAACTGCGCGCCTGGGTTCTACACGGCTTTGCGGTCTGTCTCTAATCCCCTGTCCGGGCTTCCAGCGTTCCCAGCCAGCGCGCCTGGGAACACAGCAAATGCTGGCGCATGGCAGTCTGGGCAGCAATCACATCCTTGCATTCCAGGGCCTGCAAAATGGCCTCGTGCTCGACCACCGCGGCATCCCAGGTGCCGTGGTTTTCCGAACGCTCGCTCAACTGCGCAGAAATCGGGCTGTGACGCTCATCGAACAGCGCAGTAATGATGCGCACCAACGCACCATTGCCGGTCATCTTTGCCAGGCGATGATGAAACTTTCGGTCGTCTTCCAGCGGCGGACGGTTCGCTTCGATGCTCGCGCGCATGGCATCAATGCACTCCTTCAGGTAGCGGAAGTCGCTCTTTTTCCCGTGCATACAGGCCAGCACCACCGCTTCGCCCTCGATCAGCGCGCGGGCCTGCATCAGTTCAGTCGGGCTCTCGCCATGAGTGCCGGTACGGGCGCCGCCTTCGCTCGGTCGGGCAGCCACATAGACCCCCGAGCCCATTCTGATCTCGATGCTGCCTTCGATTTCCAGGGCAATCAGGGCCTCGCGCAACGACGGGCGCGAGACGCCCAGCAACTGGGTCAAATCGCGCTCGGGAGGCAGGCGCGAGCCCACCTTGAAGTCACCCTGGACGATGTAGTCGCGCAATCGGTCGGCGATTTTCTGATAGAGCTTGCGCTCTGAAGGAGCAAAGGTGGAGACCATCGAGGCAGCGTCCAAAAAATGATGCCAAAGGCTACCACACAGGCCCGGGTGCGCTGCACAAAGCTTGGAGCCAGCCCTTGGACGTGTGAGTGTTACATCACCGCGCCAATTTGCCAGGGCACAAATTCGTTGTCGCCAAGGCCGTTTTCCTCGCTGCAGGTTTTGCCGCCTGACGCGGTTGTGAGCATCAGTGCGAACAGGCGTGCGCCCGCCTCGATCACCGATTCCTCGCCATCGACAATCGTTCCGGCATTGAAATCCATGTCCAGCGCCATGCGCTCAAACAGGCGGGTATTAGTGGCAACTTTCAGCGATGGCGTCGGTTTATAGCCATAGGTAGAACCACGACCAGTGGTAAAGCAGATCAGATTCGCACCACCCGCCACCTGGCCAGTGGCAGACACCGGGTCATAGCCGGGCGTGTCCATAAACACCAGACCTTTTCGCTGGACTGTCTCGCCATATTCATAGACCGCCATCAAGCCGGTAGACCCCGCCTTGGCCACTGCACCCAGGGACTTCTCGAGGATGGTGGTTATGCCTCCGGCCTTGTTGCCCGGTGAAGGGTTGTTGTTCATGTCGCCGTCATGCTGGCGTACATAGGCCTCCCACCAGTGGATACGGCCCATCAGTTTGTCGGCAATCTGCGCTGACGCTGCGCGGGCCGTCAGCAGATGCTCTGCCCCATAGATCTCCGGTGTTTCGGAGAGAATGGCGGTACCGCCGTGGCGCACCAACAGGTCGACCGCCGCACCCAGCGCCGGGTTGGCGGTAATCCCCGAATAACCGTCCGAGCCACCGCATTGCAGGCCTACGGTGAGGTGGCTGGCCGACACGCTGCTGCGTTGCTGGCTGTTGACCTGATCGAGCATGGCGTTGACCAGCTCTTTGCCGCGTTGCACCGTTTCGCGGGTACCGCCGGCGTCCTGGATCACCAGGCCTGCTTTGAGCACCGCGTTGCGCTCGGCCAATTGTTCCATGAGCGGGGCCAGTTGATTGACTTCACAGCCCAGGCCGATCACCAGTACACCGGCGAAATTGACATGATCGGCATAGCCACGCAGGGTGCGCTTGAGAATCTCGATGCCCTCGCCCTTGGCGCCCATACCGCAGCCGCTGTCATGGGTGATTGCCACTACGCCGTCCACATTGGGATAGTCGCGCAGGTAGCCCGCATCAAATGCCGCGGCAATCTGCTTGCATACGGTTGCCGAGCAGTTGACGCTGGAAATCACCCCGATGTAGTTGCGCGTACCGACACGCCCGTCTGCACGGACATACCCGGCAAAGCGGGCACCGCCGCCATCCTGGACGGTGGGTTGGTACACGTTGGCCAGCGTGTGGTTCGTGCTGGTCTGCGGCATCTGCAGGTTGTGCACGTGAACATGATCACCAGGGTGCAGGGCTGCACTCGCCTGGCCGATGGACTGCCCGTATTTGCGCACCAACTGCCCTTGGGCAACGGCACGCAGGGCGATTTTGTGCCCCGCAGGGATATCGGCCAACGCAGTCACGCTCAGGCCATCGGCAAACAGTTGCTGACCCTTGGCAATGTCGCCGCGCGCCACCGCCACATCATCACCGCCAGTCAGTACAAGTAATCCAGGGTTGCTCATTTTCATGCTGGTTCCTCAACGGTTAGGGTGCGCTGCTAGCACTCGATAATGGCCTTGACCACGCCCTGCTGCGGATCCAGCAGCGTGGAGAAACGGCTGGCCACTTCGTTGAGGGGAATACGGTGGGTGTTGAGCGCCTGATCGGGGATCAGGCCGTCGCGCAGGCATTGCTCCACATAGCGGAAATCTTCGACGGTGGCATTGCGGCTGCCCATCAGGGTGGCTTCGCGCTTGTGGAACTCGGGATCGGAGAAGGTGATCGTGTCACGCACCACCGAGATCATCACGTAGGTGCCACCGTGGGCGATAAATTCAAAGCCACGCTCCATGGCCCGGGCGTTGCCGGTAGCATCGAAAACCACATCATAAAAATCGCCATCGGTCAGGTCGGCGAGCGCATCTTTATCGCCGTCGCCAATCTTCACCGCTGCGTGAATATTCAGATGTTTGCGGCAAAAATCCAGACGGTCGTCACGGGTATCCAGCACCGTGACCTGCGCTCCGCGCAAGCCGGCAAAAATCGCCGCGGCCATGCCGATCGGACCGGTACCGACTACCAGCGTGCGTTGCCCGGCCTGAAGGTTCGAACGGCGCACCGCATGGGCGCCAATGGACAGGAATTCGATCATTGCGGCCTGGTCCAGGGTCACCCCGACGGCCTTGTGAATGAACTGATGGGCGACACTCAGGTACTCGGTAAAGGCACCGTCACAGTGCACACCCAGCACCTGGATGCGCGAGCAGCAGTTGGTCTTGCCCTGCCGACAGGCGATGCACGTACCACACGAAATGTAAGGCATCACGTAGACCACATCGCCCGGCACCAGGGCGCTGCCCTCTTCGCTGGCCTCGACGATGCCGGAAAATTCGTGGCCCATCACCCGCGGGTACTCCAGATACGGCTGGTTACCGGTAAAGATGTGCAAGTCGGTACCGCACACACCCACGCGTTTGATCCTGATCAGGGTTTCACCGGGGCGACGCTCGGGAATAGGGCTTTCGAGGGTGGTGAGCAAGCGGGGTTCGTTACAGATCACAGTCAGCATTTTTTATTCTCCGTCGATAGCGCAAGGGCTACCGGGTATTGGCGAGACCACAATGGGTGCGGCTCGAAAACTACACGGAGGAAAAAATATTGGCAAGACCAATTATTTTTTTAATGAATTGGCCTTACCAGATTTCATGCCTGGATTTACCCCCCGAACGGGTCAGCAGGAGTCGCGCTCAACCAGCGGGCAGGCAATCTTGTGGATGGCGCAGTCGTCCCGGCCTTCGATCAGATGCAGTGCCGCGCGGCGACCCATTTCGTAATACGGCAACTGCACGGTGCTCAAGGGTGGGTAAAACAGCTCGGCAACCCCCACCATATTGTCAAACCCCAGTACCGCCACATCGTGCGGAATACGCAAGCCGCGACTGAGCAGATACTGATACGCCACCAGGGCAATCCGGTCGTTGCCGCAAATCAGCAGGTCAAAGGGCGGAGTTCCATTACCCGCTAGCAGCTGTTGCTCCAGCACCACAAGGGTGTGCTGATAGCCGTCATCGTCGGGCAGGTCGAACTGAGGCAGTTGCGCGGCACTGATCCCGGCCTCGTCCAGAGCGCGGGCCAGTCCGCGTTGGCGCAACCCCCAGGCCATACTGCTTTGCGGCAGGTTTATGCAGAGCGGACGGCGGTAGCCCTGTCGCAGCGCTTGGCGTACCGCCTGATACTGCCCGTCTTCATCGTCTGATATATAGCAAGCAATGCCGGTTTCGGTGCTGACGCAGTTGCCCAGAACCAGCGGTATGCTGCGCAGTACCTGCGGAATTTCCACCCGGCGAAGCTGCATGGCGCTGAAGATGATGCCGTCCGGTTGATGGGAGAGCATCAACTCGATGGCCTTCTGGCAGGGCGGGGCTTCAAACACGTTGAGGATAAACACGTTCCAGCCATGCTCGCGGGACGTACGCTCCATCGAGAGCAGCATTTCAACGGCAAAAGGAGTGGTGGCCGTATCCAGGGCAAAGATGCCAATGGTCTTGCCACTGGAGTGGCCGCCGCGGGTCTTGCGCGCAGAAAGACTGGGCACATAACCCAGGGTCTCGACGGCCTGCAGCACTTTTGCCAGGGTCTCCTGATTCAACTTTCCCGGGGTGTTGAGGGCCCTGGAAACGGTCATCAGGGAAACCCCCGCCAGCCGTGCAACATCTTTTACTGAAGCCATGGGTACGCGCCATACGTGTCTGACCGGGCATGATGTCATGCCTGATAGCGTCAGAACAGCATGAGCAAGGACGGCGCGCCCTGCGCCAAAAGGCCTGACTTCATAGCTTCAGATCCGCCAGCCCCCACACCAGGGCCTCGCCAAAATGGCCTGTGCCATTGACGGCATAAGCCCGCAGCGCAAGGCTGTCAGTCTTTGGGTAAATTCGGCTGCTCAGGCTCCAGGCGCCATCGTCGACGAACACTTCGATGGATGAGCGATCGAGAAAAATTCGCAGGGCAATACGTGTCTGCCCTGCCGCGATCGGTACACTGCGAACTCCGCTCACCCCGGCGCCGGAATGTTGCCTGTCGAGCACCAGGCGCCGGGCCATGGCATCAAAATACAGCAAGGTACGCTCCTGCTGATCATTGCTGCAGCGCAATGCCAGACCAAAATGTTCAGCGCTGCTGGCGGCAATATCCAGCTCAAGTTCAATCTCCAGCAGCGCCCCCCAGGTATCCAGCAACTGATTGGCAGACTTCAGCGCACCTATCTGCAGCACCTGCCCCGCCTGCCTCAATGCAATCAGCTCGCGGGCCGGACGCATCAGCAGTCGATCACCGTCGCGACTGACTTCACGGGGTAATGTCAGCGCCCCGCACCAGTGCTCGGCCTGGCTGGGCATCGGACTTTCCCACATGTCCATCCAGGCCCATAACAAGCGACGACCATCTGGTGCGAGCAAGGTCTGGGCAGCATAGAAATCGTGGCCATGATCGAGTTCATGGAGCGGGCCACCGGGTTTGAACACACCCTTGTCGTCCAGTTGCCCCATGCGGTAGCTGTTCTGATACAGGTTCCAATTGTCATATCCGCAGGGCTTCAAGCCCTGGGGCGAGTACAGCAACACATCGCGCCCCTCCAGCTCGAAAATATCCGGGCACTCCCACATATACCCATCAAGTTCACGTTGCCCCTGCAGCGCACAGCCCAGAAAGTCCCAGTGCAACAGATCATCTGAACGATAGAGCAGCAACTGCGGGTCATCCCCAAGGCGTGCCCCCAGCGCCATCCACCAGGCCCCGTGGCGCTGCCACACCTTTGGGTCACGAACATGCATGATGGCCGGGTCAGGCGGTGTGTCGATGACCGGCCCGTGCTTGATAAAGGTAATGCCATCGGTGCTGCTGGCCAGGCACTGGACCTGACGGATGTGCTGGTCATCACCCGGCTCTTGCAACCAGATGTGACCGGTATAGATCAGGTACAGGGTGTCATCGAGTACCACTGCCGAGCCTGAGAAGCAGCCATCACGGTCATAACTGTCACCCGGTGCCAGGGCGATGGGCAAATGCTGCCAATGCACCAGATCGGCGCTGCTGGCGTGCCCCCAGTGCATGGGGCCCCATTGTGCAGAAAAAGGATGATGCTGATAAAACATGTGGTATTGGCCGCGAAAGAACACCAGGCCGTTAGGGTCGTTCATCCACCCGGCTGCCGGGGCCAGGTGATAGGCGAGGCGATAGTCGTTGCCGCGTTCGGGCAGTGTTTGTTCAATGGCGCGATGGGCCATGTCCAGCCGTGCAGCGTGCATGGGGTGGTCCTTGTCAGGGTTCATAACGGGTAACTGATTGAGTGATGGCGGGTAATGCCAGCGCTTCGGCAACAGCGTTTTTGCCCGGTGGTTGCCGTGGATCGTTGCGCAGCAGGGTCCAGGACAGCAGCAGGCAGGCGCCAGCCAGAGCGGACATGGCCAGGTAAACATCGGCAAATCCGTATTGGTCATAACCGTAGCCAACCAAGGGCGACAGCAGCATGGCGGTGAGTTGCTGGGCGAAGTGAAAGCCCACCAGATAGATCGAGGCAGACAGGCGCGGGTCGAAATTGAACGCAATATATTTGAACACCGAGACCAGCAGGATCGGCACCTCAACCGCGTGCAGCATCTTGAACACGGCGATGGCCCAGGTTTCTGTAGCCAGGCCGGAACCCAGAATGCGAAAAAACATGATGCTGCCCGCCAGGATCAGCCCGTATTTCGCACCGGTACGGCCAACCACCCAAGGGGCAACCAGGAGCAAGCCGGCCTCCAGCAGGACCTGGGATGAGTTCAGGTAACCATAGGCCTGAATGCCCTGTTCCGGGGTCGCAAAAAACGACGAGAAATACACCGGAAACTGCTGCTCGTAGATCATGTAAATCCCGCACACCCCGGTCAGATAGACACTGAAGGCCCAGAACCGCGGCAACTTGAGCAATTGCCATAGATCACCGACAGATACGGGCGCAGCGCCACTTGCGCCGCTGGCGCAGCCGGGTTGGTTGAACCGGCTCAGGTCCAGTCGAAACAGAATGAGCAAAAACGCCACGCCGGCAGCACTGCTCATGTAGAAGGCAATATTGGGGTTGATGTTGAACACCACACCCACAATGCAGGTGGCCGCAGCCCAGCCCAGGGAACCCCACATCCTGCTGGTGCCGAACTCGAAACCCACGTGCCGTGACAACCGTTCGGTATAACTTTCGATCACGCCAACCCCGGCCAGCATGGCAAAGGCAAGGAAAACCGCCCCCACCACTGCGCCGAGCACTACGTTCTGAGCCAGCAAGTGGCTATAGACATAAATCGCGAAGGGTGCGGCGGCGCACAGCAGCAGGCCAATCCATACCAGCAGCTTGCGGGACAGGCCGAGCTTGTCCTGCAATGCCCCGTAGAACGGCTGGATCAGCAGTGCTGCGATTGCATTCGCGGCAAATACATAGCCGGTCTGCGCGCCATTGAGGCCGATGACCTGATGCAACCAGATGGAAAAAAGCGAGTAACTGGAAGACCATGAAAAAAAGAAAAAAAACAGCAAACCGCTGATAAGCCAGTAATCACGCTTGACCGTCCGTTGCATGGGTGTCCCTCTTGTTCTTATTTAAGTTAACGTTAACATTTTCTCCTATTACGGATGCCTACAGCTTCGCTGTCAAGCTCATGGCTCAGGAAAGCAGCAATGGACAGGGCCTGGAAGCTCATATCAGGTCGCGATGACCCGGTGCCTGATCAGGTGTTTTTTTGACACCTTGCAGGGGAACCCCTGCGCAAGGACATCAAGCAGGTTAAGGATTAACCCGACTACGTCGCCAGCCTTCAGTCGGGCTCAGGCTAGCCTGTAATGTGCTGGCATTTGCAGGCTGACCCGTGCCAGGTAACAGGCCGCAGGGCGACTGGCACAAGGCTTACCCTCTGAGTTTCGTATACCATATATCTTTTACAAGCGAATGATGACCACCGTGGCCCATCCAAAACTCAATGCACCCGACCTCGGCAATTCGCCTTCCACATCGGAAATCATCACCCTGCATTTGCGCGATGCGATTGTCGCCGGGCATTTCGCTGAAGATGAACCGATTCGCCAGGATGATATCGCCCGCCAGTTCAATGTCAGCAAAATCCCCGTGCGCGAAGCCCTCAAGCGACTTGAAGCTGAAGGGCTGGTGATGTTCCAGCGCAACCGCGGCGCCATGGTCACGCGCATTTCCGAGGCCGAACTGGCGCAGATGTTCGAAGTGCGCATGCTCCTTGAAGACAAACTGCTGCGCCTGGCCATTCCCAACATGACCGCAGACACCTTTGCCCGTGCCGAACGCATATGCCAGGAGTTTGTCGGGGAAGATGACGTGGGCCGCTGGGCCGAGCTTAACTGGGAACTGCACGCCTGCCTGTACGAGCCGGCGCAGCGACCGTTCATGATCAGCCTGATCCGCTCAGTCAATGACAAACTGGAACGCTACCTGCGTATGCAAATGAGTTTGTCGGCAGGTAAACACCGTGCCGATCACGAACACCGGGAGATCCTTGACGCCTGCCGCGCTGGCGATGTTGAGCTGGCCGTCAAGTTGCTGGATGAGCATATTGCCGGCGTGTGCAAAACCCTGTTCGAGCATTTGCCGCAAAGCCATTGAGCCTGTACGCAACGCTTTAGCTTGTAGTCGCTGAGGAGCGCAGCGAGGCTGCGATCGGTTTGGTGCGCCACTGCGACACAGCAGTCGTAAAATCGGTTAATGCGTTGGGCCAAGTACATCCGGGGCTCAGGGTTTACGACCGCTTCGCAATCGATCGCAGCCTCGCTGCGCTCCTCAGCGGCGACAAGATTTCGTGTTCTTCACTCCCCCACCGAGTACACCGTAATACACAGGTCGATCCCCAATGACTGCATGCGCAGCAACGTATCGATCGGGATCGGGTGGCTGACGGAACGTGGTGTAACTCCGCTGTTGTAGCCAATATCCAGGGTCTTTTTTGTACAGGCGTGCCATAACGGCTGCAGTGCTTGCGGCAATTGCTCAATGGCATCGAGCAAGGCCCTGATGCTTTCATCAGGGGTGGGGTAACTGCCTTGCGGGCCAAAGGCTTCAAAAACAGAATGATAGAGGTCGCCGTCAGCCTGACTGTCATGCAGGCAACTGATTGATTCTTCGGGCAGATCTCCAGGCGCCATGGCTTGTGCCAAGGGCGCCAGATTCACCGGAGCCGTGAGCATCAGGTCTGTATTGATGTAGTACACCCAGCAGTCATCATCGATAGGCATAGGCTTCACACTCCCAAAAAAAGTACCTAGCCCATACTGCCCGCAGGGCAAAAAATAGCCAATACCGCCAAAAAGCCAGCAAGTGTTCCTTTGTGGGGCATTTCCCACAGTAATGCTCCCTTCTGTAACACCCCCCTGCTACCGCTCAACCCCTCCAGTACCAGAGTGCCATCACGCAAGCCTGCAAATACCGCACTCGCTCACTTATTGCGGCCTGCGGCAAAAATCGGCACACGCCTTGCAAAACAAATATCGTATACGAAATCCAAAGACCGTTAATCAACAGCCCTTCAACGACTCCGAGGCTTCCATGAAAAACCCCGTACTTGCCGTAGCTCTCAGCGCTGTTCTCAGTACCTCCTTTATTGCCACGGCGCAGGCCGACAAGCTCGACGATATTATCGGTTCGGGTAAGTTGCGCTGCGCCGTCACCCTGGACTTCCCGCCCATGGGCTCCCGTGACGAGGCCAACAAGCCCGTCGGCTTTGATGTGGACTACTGCAACGATCTGGCAAAAGTGCTCGGTGTCGATGCCGAAATCGTTGAAACCCCCTTCCCTGACCGGATTCCGGCGTTGGTCTCCGGGCGCGCCGATGTCATTGTGGCCTCCACTTCCGACACCCTGGAACGGGCCAAGACCGTTGGCCTGAGCATTCCTTACTTTGCCTTCCAGATGGTGGTGCTGACCCGCGACAACACCGGTATCAACAGCTTTGAAGATCTCAAGGGCAAGGCCCTGGGCAACACCAGCGGCACCTATGAAGCCATCGCCCTGGAAAAAGACGTGAAAAACTGGGGCAGCGGTTCATTCCGCGCCTATCAGTCGCAGAACGACACCCTGCTGGCCGTTGCCCAGGGCCATATCGAGGCGACCGTGGTCACCAACACCGTGGCTGCGGCTACCCTTAAATCAGGCAAGTACAAAAACCTCAAGGTCGCCGGTAACGCGCCTTATGTGGTCGATTACGTGTCCCTGGGCGCCAAGCGCAACGAGTACGGCCTGCTCAACTACCTGAACCTGTTCGTCAACCAGCAAGTACGCACCGGACGCTACAAGGAGCTGTGGACCAAATGGGTCGGGACCGAGATTCCACCGGCTGATCTGACCGTACCTCACGTTTATTACTGAGGTATCCAGCATGTCCGGGATAAGTTCTCTTGAAGGCCGCAGCCTGGTTGATGGTTGTGCATCCGCCCCGCTGCTGCACGCCGAGGTCGGCCTGAGTTTCTGGGGCGGCGTCGACCCGTTCAGCGGCGAGGTGATCGACCGCCATCACCCGCTCAGCGGCGAATGCCTGGCCGGCCGTGTGCTGGCAATCCCCAGCGGGCGCGGCTCCTGTACCGGCAGCAGTGTGCTGATGGAACTGATCAGCAATGGCCATGCTCCTGCTGCGCTGGTGCTGGCCGAGGCCGACGAGATCCTGACCCTTGGCGTGCTGGTGGCACAGACCCTGTTCCAACGTTCCCTGCCGGTGCTGTGCATCGGCAAGGAAGCCTTTGGCCAATTGCGCGGCAAGGCGTTCGCCAGGGTCGATGGCACCGGTTTGAGCCTTTACGATTCAACGCCTGACGATACTCCGGCACCACGCAACGACAGGCCAACCGAAGATGCACACAGCTCGATCGAGCTGACCGCACACGACCGGGCACTGCTCGACGGCAGCCAAGGCAAGGCCGCTCAGGTGGCCATGCAGATCGTTTTGCGCATGGCGCATATCCAGGGCGCCAAATATCTGGTGGACATCACCCAGGCCCATATCGACGGCTGCATCTATACCGGGCCGGCGAGTTTGCGCTTTGCGCAACAACTGGTGGCATGGGGTGCCAAGGTGCGGGTACCCACCACCCTCAATTCGATTTCCGTGGATCAGCGCCGTTGGCGCGAACTGGGTATCGACCCGGCGCTCGGTGTACCCGCCAGCGCGCTGGGCGATGCTTATATGGCCATGGGCGCACAATTGAGTTTCACCTGCGCGCCTTATCTGCTCGACAGTGCGCCCAAGGCCGGCGAGCAGATTGTCTGGGCCGAATCCAACGCGGTGGTTTACGCCAACAGCGTGCTCGGCGCACGCACCCTCAAGTACCCCGATTATCTGGATATCTGTATCGCCCTCACCGGCCGGGCACCGCTGATTGGCTGTCATCTGGAAGATCAGCGCAAGGCCCGTTTGCATATAGAAGTGCCTCCCCTGTCCAACCTTGACGACTCTTTCTACCCGCTGCTTGGCTACCACATCGGTGCCCTGGCCGGCAGCCGGATCCCGCTGGTTTCCGGGCTCCAGCAGCATCCGGACCTGGACGATCTCAAGGCATTCGGTGCGGCCTTCGCCACCACCAGCGCCGCAGCGCTGTTTCATATCGCCGGGGTTACCCCCGAAGCTCTCGACCCGACACGGGTGATCGATGGGCCGCTGCCGGTGCTCAAGCTCAGCCTGGAGGAATTGCGGCTCAGTTGGCAGGAGCTCAACAGCGCCCGCGATGCCAGGGTGGATGTGGTGTCATTGGGCAACCCGCACTTTTCCCTCAGCGAGTTCGCCCGTTTGGCAAGCCTGTGCCAGGGCCGCCACCGTCATCCCGACGTGGTACTGGCGATCACCTGTGGTCGCACCGTGCTGGAGCAGGCCCGCGCCGCCGGGCATATCGCCGTGATCGAAGCCTTTGGTGCGGTGATTATCAGCGATACCTGCTGGTGCATGCTCGGTGAACCGGTGATTCCGCCAGCCGCCAGAAACCTGATGACCAACTCGGGCAAATACGCCCATTACGCCCCCGGCCTGGTGGGCCGCAAGGTTCACTTCGCCAGCCTCGCCGAGTGTGTGGATGCGGCGTGCAGCGCCACGGCCAGCGGGCGCTTGCCGCAGTGGCTGCAAGCCGCTGCCTCACTGGAGAACGCACCCCATGTTTGACTATACCTTCCAATGGCGCTCTGCCCTGCGCGCCTTGCCGGACATGCTCGCCGGCGCCCTGGTGACCTTCGAGACCGCTGCCCTGTCGATGATCTTCGGTGTACTGATCGCCCTGGCCCTGACGGTGATGCGCGAAAGCAAAAACCCGCTGCTGCGCGGCGCCGGTAATGCCTGGGTGTCCATTGCCCGTAACACGCCCTCGTTGTTCCAGATTTATGTCCTGTACTTCGGGCTCGGCTCCCTGGGCCTGCATGTCAGTTCATGGGTCGCCCTGCTGGCCGGGATCACCTTCAACAACGCAGGTTACCTGGCCGAGAACTTTCGCGGCGGGCTCAAGGCAGTGCCCGAAACCCAGGTACGCGCAGCTCGCTCGCTGGGCATGAGCGCCTTCCAGACCTACCGCATGATCGTCGTACCGCAGCTGCTGCGCATCGTGTTTTACCCGCTGACCAACCAGATGGTCTGGGCGGTGCTGATGACCTCGCTGGGGGTGATTGTGGGCCTGAACAACGACCTCACCGGTGTGACCCAGGACTACAACGTCAAAACGTTCCGCACCTTTGAATACTTCGCCATTGCCGCGGTGCTGTATTACCTGATTGCCAAGGCGATCGTTGCAGCAGCCCGGCTCATGGCCTGGCGACTGTTCCGTTACTGAGGACTGCCCATGTTTTCCACCAGCTTTACCTGGAACGATTTTCTGTTTTTGCTGCAGGGGGCATGGGTCACCCTGCAACTGACCAGCTGGGCGATTTTGCTCGGCACCGTTGCCGGCCTGCTGTTCGGCCTGATGCGTGCCTTGCTGCCACGGGCCAGCCTGCCGCTGGCCTGGGTGCTGGATGTGTTTCGCAGCGTGCCTTTGCTCATTCAGTTCGTGCTGTTCAACTCGCTCAAGAGCATCGTCGGCCTGAACATCAGCGCTTTCAGCGTCGGCTGCATCGTGCTGGGGGTCTACGCTGCCGCGTACTTCACCGAGATCGTGCGCAGCGGCGTGCTGGCAGTGCCGTTTACCGTGCGCCGGGCCAGCCGTTCGCTGGGCCTGAGCTACCTGCAGGACCTGCGCTACATCGTATTGCCCATTGCCATGCGCGTGGCCTTCCCCGGTTGGCTCAACCTGGTGCTCAGCGTGATGAAAGATACCGCACTGGTGATGTGGATCGGCATCGTCGAACTGCTGCGCGCCTCGCAAACCATCGTCACCCGCATCCAGGAACCGATGCTGGTGCTGTGCATCGCGGGCCTTATCTATTACGTCATGAGCCTGGTGGTTGCGCGCCTTGGTGCTCGCCTGGAAAAAAGGTGGCAAGAAAATGATTGAGATCGACAACGTCTACAAATCCTTCGGCGACCTCGAAGTGGTCAAGGGCGTCAGCCTGACCGTGAACAAGGGTGAAGTGGTCTCGATTATCGGCGGCTCCGGCTCCGGCAAGTCGACCCTGCTGATGTGCATCAACGGCCTGGAACCGATCCAGAAAGGCCATATCCGCGTCGACGGCATTGCAGTCCACGACCGCGCCACCAACCTGAACCACCTGCGTCAGAAAATCGGCATCGTGTTCCAGCAATGGAACGCCTTTCCACACCTCACCGTGCTGGAAAACGTGATGCTGGCGCCGCGCAAGGTGCTGGGCAAAAGCAAGGCCGAAGCCGAGGCCCTGGCGGTGCAGCAACTGACCCATGTGGGCCTGGGCGACAAGCTCAAGGCCTTCCCCGGCAAGCTTTCCGGCGGCCAGCAACAGCGCATGGCCATTGCCCGCGCCCTGGCCATGTCACCGGACTACATGTTGTTCGACGAAGCCACCTCGGCCCTCGACCCGCAATTGGTGGGCGAGGTGCTCGACACCATGCGCATGCTCGCCGAAGACGGCATGACCATGGTGCTGGTCACCCACGAAATCCGCTTTGCGCGGGATGTATCCGACCGCGTGGCGTTCTTTCGCAATGGCCTGGTGCACGAAATCGGTACCCCCGATCAAGTCATCGGCAACCCTGTGCACGCGGAAACCGCGGCCTTCCTCAAGTCGGTCAAATAGGAGCAGAACATGCGTTCATCGAAAGTCATTCATGTGGTCAGCTGTCACGCCGAGGGCGAGGTCGGTGACGTGATCGTCGGCGGTGTGGCGCCGCCGCCCGGGGCTACCGTATGGGAGCAGTCGCGCTGGATCGCCCGGGACGAGACCCTGCGCAATTTTGTGCTCAACGAGCCTCGCGGCGGGGTGTTCCGGCACGTCAACCTGCTGGTGCCGGCCAAGGATCCACGGGCGCAAATGGCCTGGATCATTATGGAACCGGCCGACACTCCGCCCATGTCGGGTTCCAACTCGATCTGCGTGTCCACGGTCTTGCTCGATAGCGGCATCCTGCCCATGACCGAACCGCAAACCCGACTGGTGCTCGAAGCTCCCGGTGGCCTGATCGAGGCCGTAGCCGACTGTCGAGACGGCAAGGTACAACGGGTCGAGATCAAAAACGTGCCCTCCTTCGCCGACCGCCTGGATGCCTGGATCGAAGTCGAGGGCCTGGGATCGCTCAAGGTCGACACCGCCTATGGCGGCGACAGCTTCGTACTCGCCGATGCCAAGGAACTGGGCTTTGCCATCAGCCCGGATGAAGCCAGGGACATCGTTGAGACCGGTTTGAAAATCACTCGCGCCGCCAACGAGCAACTGGGCTTCACCCACCCGTTGAACCCGGACTGGTCGCATATCTCGTTTTGCCAGATCGCTGCGCCTGTGGTGTATGAGAACGGTATTGCCAGCGGCGCCAACGCGGTCGTGATCCGCCCGGGCAAGATCGACCGCTCGCCCTGCGGCACCGGTTGCTCGGCGCGCATGGCGGTGTTGCAGGCCAAGGGGCTGCTCAAGGTGGGCGAGCGCTTTATCGGCCGCTCGATAATCGGCTCTGAATTTCATTGCCGCATCGACTCCATGACCGAAGTGGCCGGGCGCGTCGCGATCTACCCGTGCATCTCCGGGCGGGCGTGGATTACCGGTACCCATCAACACCTGCTCGACCCGAGCGACCCGTGGCCACAGGGCTATCGCCTGTCCGATACCTGGCCGGGTGCCAACTGACCAGAGCATTTACGCAATACCCGTAGCAGCTGACGAGCGCAGCGAGGCTGCGTTCGTCAGTTACAGGAACACTGCAACTGTGGGAGCGAGCCTGCTCGCGAAGGTCTGTCTCTTATACACATCT
>NZ_JASJWL010000027.1:0-60830 GCF_035019225.1 Pseudomonas sp. CCC4.1
AGCCTGCTCGCGAAGGTCGTTCGCGAGCAGGCTCGCTCCCACAATAGGGCTTGACCTGCAACAGAGTATCTACAAGGGGATTTATGCTGGCCGGTTAAAGCCCGTAACATTCAGGTCGATAACCCCGTATCGCTCCCAGCACAGAAGATTTTTATGTCATCGAACAATGCCCGCGCAGACTCACTCTCCCTTCTGCTCTTCACTCTGCGCAGCGGCAAGTTGTTGGCGATCAACCTGCTCAAGGTCAGTGAAATCATTCCCTGTCCGCCGCTGACCAAAATGCCCGAGTCCCACCCCAATGTTAAAGGCATCGCCGTGTTGCGCGGCGCGGCACTGTCGGTAATCGACCTGAGCCGTGCCATCGGCGAGCAGCCGCTGCTCGACCCGGATGCTGGTTGCCTGATCGTCACCGATGTCAGCCGCTCCAAACAGGGGCTGCATGTGCAGGCGGTGAGCAAAATCGTGCACTGCCTGAGCACCGATATCCGTCCGCCGCCCTACGGCTCCGGCAAGCGCTCGTATATCACCGGTGTGACCCAGGTCGACGGTGTATTGGTGCAAGTGCTGGATATCGAAAAAGTGATCCACGGCATCGCCCCGGCCAAGGTCGAGGACGCCAGCGACAGCCTCAGTAAAGAAGAGTCAAAACTGCTGGCCAATGCCCGAATTCTGGTGGTGGATGACAGTCAGGTGGCCCTGCAACAGTCGGTCATTACCCTGCGCAACCTGGGCCTGCATTGCCACACCGCACGCAGCGCCAAGGAAGCCATCGAGCGGTTACTGGAGCTGCAAGGCACGCCGGATCAGATCAACGTGCTGGTGTCGGATATCGAAATGTCGGAAATGGATGGCTACGCCTTTACCCGTACCGTGCGCGACACCCCGGACTTTGCCCATCTGTATGTGCTGCTGCACACCTCGCTCAACAGTGCGATGAACAGCGAAAAGGCGCGCCTGGCGGGGGCCAATGCGGTGCTGACCAAGTTCTCTTCACCGGAGCTTACACAGTGCTTGATCCTCGCCGCGCGCACGGTTGCCGAGCAAGGTTACTGAGTAGCATGAGCCAGTATTGCCTGTTGCTGCGCAAAGATTTGCGCCAGCCATTGCCACCGGCCCACTGGCCCCAGGGCTTCACCCTGGTAACGCTCACCGAGGAGCTGCTGCAACCGGTACATGCCCTGATCAGCCTGAGCCATACCGACGGCACCGGCAGCATGCAAACCCTGCAGGACTGGCAACACGGCCTGCAGCATGACCCCGAGTACGATCCCGCACTGTGTTTTGTGATCCTCCTGGAGGGCCAGGCCGTTGCGGTTGCCCAGGCCTGGACCAGCGCCTACCTCAAGGATCTGGCGGTACACCCGCACCACCGGGGCCGGGGCTTGGGCGGCGCACTGCTCAACCATGTCTTTGCCGTTTTCCGCCAGCGCCGTGAGGCTTGTCTGGATCTCAAGGTCATGGAGCACAACCACAACGCCCGGCGCCTGTACGACAAGCACGGCATGACCCTGATCCAGCGCGAGGCGCTTTAGCGCCGGGTTTGCCAGAACTCTTGCGCAAGCGAGCGCAAACCTGCGGCCAGCTCGGCGACATCCCCTGAATGGCGATGGCTCTGTTGCCCGGCATCCACAGTGACGTCACAGGCACTGCGAATCCCGGCGATATTACGGTTGATATCTTCACTGACCACGCTTTGCTCTTCGACCGCCGAGGCGATCTGCACACTCATCTCGGTGATCTTCTGAACTTGTGCACTGATCCCGTCCAGCGCGCAACTGGCCAGTTGGGTCTGATTGACACTGCTCTGAGCGTATTCACTGCTTTGCTGGATGACCTGCACCGCCGCCCGGGCACCTTCTTGCAGAGCGCTGATCATGGCCTGGATTTCACTGGTCGACTGCTGCGTACGCTGGGCCAGACCACGAACCTCATCGGCCACCACGGCAAAGCCGCGGCCCTGATCACCTGCGCGGGCCGCTTCGATAGCGGCGTTGAGCGCCAGCAAATTGGTTTGTTCGGCAATACTGCGGATCACTTCCAGCACCGAGGAAATATCGCTGCTGTGACTTTCCAGGTGATGCACCACCTCGGTGGCTCGCTCCAGCTCCGTCGCCAGGTGCTGCACCGTGCTGCGGCTTTGCGTCACCAGCTGATGGCCTTCACGGGTTTCACTTTGCACCCGATCGGCTGCTTGCGACGCCTGCTGGGCGTTGATCGCTACCTGCGCCACACTCGCCGCCATTTCGTTGATAGCAGTGGCCACCTGATCGGTCTCCAACTGTTGATTCAAGGTGCTGGCATGGCTGCTTTGCAGATGCTGAACCAGTTCGCTGGCGTGCCCGGCCAATCGCTGCGAGGCATCACCGATACGCCCCACCACAGCGCCGACCTGGGCCTCAAGCATATGCAGGGCAAACTCGATCTGGCCGAACTCATCACGGCGCCCGGTATAAATCTGCTGGCTCAACGGATTGTCGCCAACGCCTTTGGCGCGACGGGTCAATGCATGCAAAGGCCGCAGTAACCAGGCAATGGCCAGCGAACTCAACAGACTGCCCAGCAGCCAGATCAACAGCCCGGCCTGTGCGTCAACGCTGGCCAGCCACAGCGTGCCCACGGCTGTAACGGCGCCAAATACGGCACTGACAAACAATGCCAGCCTGCCCCCCAAGCCAAGGCGTAAGCCGGCCGGCAACAGTGGCTTGCGCCCCGAGCGTAGAGCGGCGTAGTGGGCCTCGGCGACCGCGACACGTTCAGGAGTCGGGTGGGTCCGTACGGATTGGTACTCGACGGTCTCGCCATTTTTCATCACCGGCGTGACATAGGCGCTGACCCAATAGTGATCACCGTTTCTGCAACGGTTTTTCACCATCCCCATCCACGAGCGCCCCGCCTTGAGGGTCTGCCACATATGGCTGAAAGCGGCGGGCGGCATGTCGGGATGGCGCAGCAGGTTGTGCGGGGTGCCCAGCAACTCGCTCAGTTCATAACCGCTGACCTCGATAAAGTCAGGGTTGGCGTAGGTGATGGTGCTGTCGAGATCAGTGGTGGAGAGGATGTTGGCGTCGGGGGCAAAATCAACGGATCGGCCGGTAATCGGTAGATTGATTTTCATGACGGGCGCGCTCGGATTATTAGAGAAGAGTCGGCAGGGTCGTCGACTCTAAGCGCACCTATTAAGCAAATACTGATCTGGCGCATGACTAAAGGAGTTAATCAGGCCTGAACAAACACTAATGGCATATTGCCACTTTTTAGGGCATAAAATTAGCGTTTGCCCATGGTTTTGCGGGTGCCATGAGGGGGCGCGTTAGGGGTTTTATCATGACCGCCGAGGCCGCTTTTTTGGTAGTACGCCTTGCCCTGGGACTTGGCCTTGGCAAACTCCGATGGCTTGAACGGAAAAGTGAACGCAGGAATGACCGGTTTTTCCGGGGTATCGAGGTTCTCGGTGCTCACGGCATCAGGAGCGGTCGTTGGTGTAGGAGAAGTCATGAAAGCTCCGATATACGGGAAATAAACAGGCCGGATGGCGCAAGACCGCCCAGTATACCTGCGCACCCTGTATAGGTTGCACTCGCTGGTCGTAAAAATAATCCAACCCGCGGTGAAAACCCGTGACGTAGCAGCTGCCGAAGGAACGAGGCAGCTGCTACAAACCTTAAAGCTGTCAGAAATGTCAGTTAGCCGTCACCGTTATGACCGGGTCCACACGCTATAACCTTTCTATAAGCCCCCCATTCCACGCACACGGCGTCTATCCGGCATGCCCAATAAAACCAAAAAAATCTTGCTGGGCACGCTGCTGATTGCCCTGATGGGTAGCAGCGTCTGGTGGCTCAATCGCCCGGCGCCCGGCAAATCGGCAGGTAGCGCGCCAGTGCCGGTGCGGGTCGTGCAAGTCCTGCAACAGGATGTACCGCGCTATATCAACGGGATTGGCGCCGTACTGTCGCTGCACAGCGTCATCATACGTCCGCAAATCGACGGCATCCTCACGGGTATTCGGGTCAAGGAAGGCCAGACGGTCAAGGCTGGCGACCTGCTGGCTACTCTCGATGACCGCTCGATCAAGGCCAGCCTGGATCAGGCCAGGGCCCAACTGGGACAGAACCAGGCGCAACTGCAGGTCGCATTGGCCGACCTCAAGCGCTATCAGTTGTTGAGCGTGGACAATGGCGTGTCCCGGCAAACCCTCGATCAACAGCAAGCCCTGGTCAATCAGCTCAAGGCTTCGGCACAGGGTGATCAGGCGGCGATTGCCGCGGCACAGGTGCAGTTGTCCTATACGCAAATCCAGTCCCCGGTCAGCGGGCGCGTGGGCATTCGCGCAGTAGATGCGGGTAACTTTCTAAGGGTCAGCGATGCCCAGGGGCTGTTTTCCGTGACCCAGATCGCCCCCATTGCCGTGGAGTTTTCCCTGCCCCAGCAGCACTTGCCCCTGCTCCACGACTTGCTCACGGCCAAACAACCGGCCCGGGTCAAAGCCTTTGTCGGCAATACCGGCAGCAGCGGCACGCAACTGGGCGAGGGCCGCCTTAGCCTGATCGACAATCAGGTCTCGGCAACCACCGGCACAATCAAGGCCAAGGCTCAGTTCGACAATTCCACGCAAAGCTTGTGGCCGGGCCAGTTGGTCAATGTCGAAATCCAGACCGGACTGGACCGCAACGCGCTGGTGGTGCCACCGCAAGTGGTGCAGCGCGGGCTGGATAATTACTTCGTCTACCGGGTCAGCGGCGACAAAGTCGAAACCGTTCCCGTGCAGCTGACTTTTCAGGACACCGAACTGAGCATCATCACCGGCGTCAACCCCGGCGACACACTGGTCAGCGATGGCCAGTCGCGGCTCAAGTCCGGCTCGCGGGTTGAAGTCCTGAGCGGGCCAACGGCTGCCCGGGTGCAGCCATGACCCGCAGCCGCTCGGTGTCCGCCTGGTGTGTCGATCACCCGGTCGCCACGGTATTGCTGACCTTCGCCCTGGTGCTGGTGGGGCTGATTGCCTTTCCCCGGTTACCCGTGGCGCCCTTGCCCGAGGCGGAATTCCCGACCATCCAGGTATCTGCGCAATTGCCCGGCGCCAGCCCGGACACCATGGCGTCTTCGGTGGCAACGCCCCTGGAGGTGCAATTCAGCGCCATCCCCGGCATGACCCAGATGACCTCCAGCAGCGCCCTGGGCTCGACCACCCTGACCCTGCAATTCACCCTCGACAAAAGCATCGACACCGCCGCGCAAGAGGTTCAGGCAGCGATCAACACCGCGTCCGGCAAACTGCCCAAGGACATGCCGACCCTGCCGACCTGGAAGAAGGTCAACCCGGCCGACAGCCCGGTACTGATCCTCAGCATCAGTTCGCTGCAGATGCCAGGCACTGAACTGAGCGATTACGTCGAAACCCTGCTGGCCCGGCAAATCAGCCAGATTGATGGTGTGGGCCTGATCAATATCACCGGTCAGCAACGCCCGGCGATCCGCGTCCAGGCCTCGGCCGACAAGCTGGCGGCCATCGGCCTGACCCTGGCCGATATCCGCCTGGCGATCCAGCAAACCAGCCTCAACCTGGCCAAGGGCGCGCTGTATGGCCCGTCGAGCATTTCTACGCTGTCGACCAACGACCAGTTGTTCGACGCGGATGAATATGGCCAGTTAATCGTCTCGTACAAGGATGGCGCCCCCGTGCAGCTACGGGATGTGGCACGGGTTATCAACGGTTCCGAGAACGACTATGTTCAGGCCTGGTCGGGCCACCAGCCGGGGCTCAACCTGGTGATTTCGCGCCAGCCGGGGGCCAATATCGTCGACACGGTAGACCGCATCCAGGCCGCCCTGCCCGGTCTGCAGGCCATGCTTCCGGCTTCGGTCGAAGTGACGGTGCTGAGCGATCGCACCAAGACCATTCGCGCCTCCCTGCATGAAGTGGAAATCACCCTGCTGATCGCCGTGCTGCTGGTGGTTGCGGTGATGGCGCTGTTTTTGCGCCAGTGGTCGGCCACGCTGATTGTGTCGGCGGTACTCGGCGTGTCGCTGATCGCCAGTTTCGCACTGATGTATGTGCTGGGCTTCAGCCTCAACAACCTGACGCTGGTGGCCATTGTGGTGGCGGTGGGCTTTGTGGTGGACGATGCGATTGTGGTGGTGGAGAACATCCACCGCCATCTGGAAGCCGGAGAAAGCATGCGCGACGCAGCGATTAAGGGCTCCAGCGAGATCGGCTTTACCGTGGTATCCATCAGCGTCTCACTGGTGGCCGCATTTATCCCGCTGCTGTTTATGGGCGGGGTGGTCGGGCGGTTGTTCAAGGAGTTCGCCCTGACCGCGACCTCGACCATCATGATTTCCGTGGTGGTATCGCTGACCCTGGCGCCCACACTGGCCGCGCTGTTTATGCGCACACCGGAACACAAGCCCGATGCCAGGCCGGGCTTTGGCGAGCGCCTGCTGGGCCTCTATGAAAAAGGCCTGAAGCGGGCCCTTGCGCATCAGCGATTGATGCTGGGGATTTTCGCCGTGACCCTGGCCATGGCTATCGCCGGCTATGTGTTGATCCCCAAGGGCTTTTTTCCGGTGCAGGACACCGGCTTTGTACTCGGCACCACCGAGGCGGCATCCGACATTTCATTCCCGGACATGACGCAAAAGCATCTGGCGCTGGCCGAGATCATCGGCAACGACCCGGCCGTGCAGGCGTTCTCCCATGCCGTGGGCGTGACCGGCAGCAACCAGACCATCGCCAACGGCCGCTTCTGGATTGCTCTCAAGGACCGCGGCCAGCGCGACGTGTCGGCCAGCGAATTTATCGACCGCATTCGCCCGCAACTGGCCAAGGTGCCTGGCATCGTGCTGTACCTGCGTGCCGGCCAGGATATCAACCTCAGCTCGGGCCCCAGTCGCAGTCAGTATCAATATGTGCTCAAGAGCAACGATGGTCCGACGCTCACCACCTGGACCCAGCGCCTGACCGAAAAACTGCGCGCCAATCCGGCCTTTCGAGATCTGTCCAACGACCTGCAACTGGGGGGCAGCATCACCCATATCAGCATTGACCGTAATGCGGCGGCGCGCTTTGGCCTGACCGCCACCGATGTCGATGAAGCACTGTACGACGCCTTCGGTCAGCGCCAGGTCAATGAGTTCCAGACCGAGACCAACCAGTACAACGTGATTCTGGAAGTCGACGCGCAGCAGCGTGGCAAGGCCGAAAGCCTCAATTACTTCTACCTGCGCTCGCCGCTGACCGGGGAAATGGTGCCGCTGTCGGCCGTGGCCAGGGTCGATGCGCCCATCAGCGGGCCGTTGTCCATCAGCCATGACGGCATGTTCCCGGCCGCCAACCTGTCGTTCAACCTCGCCCCCGGCGTGGCCCTGGGCGATGCGGTGCTGATGCTCAATCAGGCAAAAAACGACATCGGCATGCCCGGCACCATCAGTGGCAACTTTCAGGGCGCCGCCCAGGCCTTTCAAAGTTCGCTGGCCAGCCAGCCGTGGTTGATCCTCGCGGCGCTGGTGGCGGTGTATATCATTCTGGGGGTGCTGTACGAGAGCTTTGTACACCCGCTGACCATCATCTCCACCCTGCCCTCGGCCGGGCTTGGCGCGCTGCTGATGCTGTGGATATGTGGCCAGGATTTCTCGATCATGGCGCTGATCGGATTGGTGCTGCTGATCGGTATCGTCAAGAAAAACGGCATCCTGATGATCGACTTTGCCCTCGATGCCCAGCGCACCCGTGGCCTGAGCCCCGAAGAGGCCATCTACCAGGCGTGTATCACGCGGTTTCGGCCGATCATCATGACCACTCTCGCCGCGCTGCTCGGCGCCCTGCCGCTGATGCTGGGCTACGGCACCGGCGCCGAACTGCGCCAGCCTCTGGGGATTGCCGTTGTCGGCGGGCTGCTGGTGAGCCAGGCGCTGACGCTGTTTACCACGCCGGTCATATACTTGTGGCTTGAACGACTGTTCCATCGTTCCAAACCCGTCAGCTTGCTGGCGACGAATCACTGAGGCGGGTCATGCGCGTTCTGATTATTGAAGATGAAGAAAAAACCGCCGACTACCTGCACCGCGGCCTGACCGAGCAGGGTTACACAGTGGATGTGGCCCGCGACGGCATCGAAGGTCTGCACCTGGCAATGGAGAGCGATTACGCCGTGATCGTGCTCGATGTGATGCTGCCTGGCCTCGATGGCTTTGGCGTACTGCGGGCCTTGCGCGCGCGCAAGCAAACCCCGGTGATCATGCTCACCGCCCGCGAACGGGTGGAAGACCGCATACGCGGTTTGCGCGAAGGCGCCGACGATTACCTGGGCAAACCGTTCTCGTTCCTGGAGCTGGTCGCCCGCCTGCAAGCCCTGACCCGCCGCAGCGGCGGTCACGAACCGGTGCAAGTGACCGTCGACGACCTGTGGATAGATCTGATCAGCCGCAAGGCCAGCCGCGCCGGAGCCCGCCTGGACCTGACCGCCAAGGAGTTTTCATTGCTCAGCGTGCTGGCCCGTCGTCAGGGCGAGATACTGTCCAAGACCGCCATTGCCGAGATGGTCTGGGACATCAATTTCGACAGTGACGCCAACGTGGTCGAAGTGGCGATCAAGCGCTTGCGCGCCAAACTCGACGGGCCATTCGAACACAAGCTGCTGCACACCATTCGCGGCATGGGCTACGTGCTGGAGCGGCGCAGTGTTTAAGCGCCCCGCCGCCCTGAACTCCATCGCCATGCGCCTGAGCGCAATGTTCGCCCTGGTGGCGTTGCTGGTGTTTGTGCTGATTGGTGGAGCGCTGTACCAGCAGGTCGACAAAAGTATCGGCCGCCTGCCTGAAGCGGAGCTGGATGCCCGCTACAGCGTGCTTGAGTCATCGATCAACCGCTACGGCAACGCCGAGCACTGGGCCAAGATGAGCACCAAGCTCAAGCTGCTCAGCGAAGAGGACAAACGCATCCGGTTTTGGGCGATCAGTTCAGACCCGGCCTATGAGTACGGCAACCCCGAGGCAGCCGTGCGCAAATTTGCCCAAGGACCCGTGGGCGTGCGGGACTTGCGCCTGCCCGGCCAGGCCTACCCGTTCAAAGTATTGATCAGCGAAATTCCAGCCAAAGAGCAGCGTCCGGCGCTGCGCTTTTTGATTGCCATCGATACCCAGACCTTTCGCCAGACCCAGCATCACTTGCTGCTTGCCCTGATAAGTCTGGCAACGATTGGCGTACTGCTGGCCTCATTGCTCGGCTATTGGGTGGCGCACATCGGCCTCAAGCCGCTGATCAAGCTGTCTGAAGAAGCGCAAAAGCTGGCTCCACCGCGCCTGTCGGGGCGTTTGCACCTGGCACCGCTGGCTCCGGAGCTGGACCAACTGGTCAGTGCCTTCAATTCGACCCTGGACCGCGTCGAGCAGGCCTGGACCCGGCTGGAGTCATTCAATGCGGATGTGGCCCATGAACTGCGTTCGCCGCTGACCAATCTGATTGGCCAGACCCAGGTGGCGCTGACGCGGGGGCGTTCGGCCGAGCATTACTTTGAAGTGCTGCAGTCGAACCTCGAAGAGCTTGAGCGCCTGCGCAGCATCATCAACGACATGCTGTTCCTGGCCAGCGCCGATCAGGGCAGCAAGGCCAGCAAGCTGTCGAGCGCCTCCCTGGCTGATGAAGTGGCGACCACCCTGGAGTATCTGGAGTTTATTCTTGAAGACGCCCGGGTTGTGGTGCGGGTCAGCGGCGATGCCCGGGTCAATATCGAAAAACCCCACCTGCGCCGGGCGCTGATCAACTTGCTGAACAATGCCGTGCAGCACACCGAAGCCGGGCAAACGATCGAGGTGTCGATCGAGCAGAATTCCGGGCGGGCCATAATCAGCATCAGCAACCCCGGCCTACCGATTGCCGCAGAACACTTGCCGCGCTTGTTCGAGCGTTTCTACCGGGTGGACGCGGCCCGCCACAACAGCGGTGCCAACCACGGGCTGGGGTTGGCCATCGTCAAGGCGATTGCACAGATGCATGGCGGCGAGGTGTTTGTGCACAGCGACGGCGGGCGCAATACATTCGGGTTGGATCTGCCCGCTTGACCTGTAGCACTGTAGATACTCTGTTGCAGGTCAAGCCCTATTGTGGGAGCGAGCAGGCTCGCTCCCACAGTTGCAGTTTTCCTGTAGCTGCCGAGGCTCTAGTCCACGGCCCTCGCATTTGTTACTCAAAACGCAAAAGTCCTTGTCTAAAACAAGGCTTTTTCGCCCCTGCCTGGCGCTATAGATTTAACCCATCACACAGCACTTGCTAAGCAAGAAGGTCTTTGAAATGTCCAGCAGTATGGGTATGGCTAGCGTTTTCGTTTTGTCGTCTTTGTTGTTGTCGCCTTTGGCCATGGCGGAAGAGTCCCCTGCATTCGTCGCACAAAATGCGGCCCGCGCGGCATCGTTTGAACAGCATCAGGCAGAGCTGACAGCACGCCATCAAAACGACGCAAAACCGCAGCCTACACAGGCAAAAGCCAGTGTTTCCGATCAAGCCAAAGACAGCTGATTGCTCACTCGCAGACTTCCCGACCCAGTCGGTCATCTGTCACACATGTGACTGACTGTTTCAAAAGCCGCTATCATAGCGGCTTTTTTTTGTTTTAAAAAAAGCGCTGCCAACACTGGGAGCCCTTCGAACAAGAACAGAATTTGCAAAGAAAATAAAAACTGCCGCCACTTTCAAGGAGCAACAAACTGGTGAAGTACTCACACAAACTCAGTCCGTTATTCATTGCCCTGGCTGCAACGATCCCCACCTACGCCCACGCCGACGAAGACTCAACCAAAGACGGTTTTATCGAAGGTTCCAGCCTTAAGATCCACGCCCGCAATTACTATATGAACCACGATATCCGCAGCCCCCATGCTGATGACAGCAAGGAATGGGGCCAGGGTTTTGTCGGCAAGCTCGAATCGGGCTTCACCCAGGGTACGGTAGGTTTCGGCCTGGATGCCTACGCCTTGCTCGGGCTCAAGCTCGATGGCGGTGGTGGCACCGATGGCAGCAGCATCCTGCCAGTCAGTGATGGCAGCGGCAAAGCGCCTACCGCCTTTTCGTCTGCCGGTGCCGCACTGAAAATCCGCGCCTTTGATACCGAGCTCAAAGCCGGTGATATGTTCCTCACCAATCCGGTAATAGCCGGCGGTGAAACCCGCATGTTGCCGCAGACCTTTCGCGGTGTCAGCCTGACCAACACCAGCTTCGAAGGCTGGATGTTCGAAGGCGGCCAGGTCAGTTTTGAAAAACCTTACAACCAGAGTGGCATGCGCCGCCTGACCACCACCTACGGTGACCTGGGCGATCAAAGCAGCAAGCACATCACCTGGGCCGGCGCGTCCTGGAGCGGCGTGCCAGAAATCACCAGCAACCTCTACGCCGCCCAGTTGCAGGATATCTGGAACCAGTACTACTACGACTTTGACTACACCTGGGAGATGAGCGAGGGCATCACCCTCAACCCCGGCCTGCACTACTATCACACCCAGGACACCGGCAAGGCCCTGCTGGGCGATATCGACAACAACACCTTCAGCCTGCACCTGGCCCTCGGCATTGACGGCCACAAGGTGACCGCGGTGTACCAGCGGGTCAATGGCAACACGCCTTTCGACTATATCTATCAGGGCGACAGCGTTTACCTGGACAACTCGCAGCAATATTCGGACTTCAACGGCCCGAACGAGCGTTCCTGGAAGCTGCAATATGAGTATGACTTTGCCGGCCTCGGAATCGCCGGCCTGACCGCCAGTGCGTCGTATTCACGGGGTGAGCTGGACCTGACCAAGGCCGACCCCGACAGCATCGGCTACAGCAACTGGTACAACCCGGAAGGCAAGAACGCCCATCACTGGGAACGCGACCTGGGCCTCAAGTACGTGATCCAGGAAGGCAAGGCCAAGGATCTGGCAGTGACCCTGCGCTGGGCCACCAACCGCGGCAACACGGCCTACCAGAGCGTGGACAGCGATGTGGATGAGTATCGGGTGATCATCGACTATCCTATTGATGTGTTTTAATCCATGAACAAAGGGCCAGCGTAAAGCTGGCCTTTTCATATGATTGCGTTCATTTTATGGGGCCGAACCCAGGGCGACAATGAGCATGGCCATCAAGCATATCTTGCGCAGTAACGTGCTGACCCTACGCCTGCTGATCGGCGCCACAAGCGTTTCAATCATTGCCATTCTGAGCATCGTCAGCTTCCTGCTGGTACGCGAACACCGCACCGCAGAACTGGCCGCCATCCGCACTTCCCTCAATATCGTGCAGTTGGTCGGGCGTGACGTTCAAAACACGGTAAATCTCTACGACTCAGCGCTCAACGCACTGATCGACGTATCTAAACGCAGCGACCTGAACAGTGTCTCCCTGCCGCTGAAACATATGCTGTTGTTCGATAAAGCCGAACAGACCCCGGCCAATGGCGGCTTTTACCTGCTCAATGCCCAAGGCGACCTGGTCGCCGACTCACGCACTGAAGTCAGCCCCAAAGAAAACTTCAGCCACTGGCCAAGCTTTGTGGAACACCGTGACTCGAACAGCCCCAACCTGTTTATCTCCCACCCTTTTGACTCAGCTGAAAACGATGGCATTTGCTGCATCAGCTTCAGCCGGCGGATTTCCGGGCCTGACGGCAGGTTTCTCGGCGTCGCGGTGGCGCAGATGAAGCTGGATTATTTCAAGACCCTGTTCCAGAGGCTCGACCTGGAACCCCATGGGTTTATCCGTCTGATCAGTACCGATGGCACGCCACTGACCCAGCATCCGGAACCGGCATCCGCCGACGCGCACACCAACCTGAGCAACAACCCCGTGTTTGTCCGCTTTCTGCAAGAACACAGAGGCAGTTTTATCGCCCTCTCCAGCATTGATGGCGATGAGCGGCTGTACAATTTTTCCGAGGTCGGTGACCTGCCGTTGATTGTGGTGGTCTCACTGGCCACTGAGGATGTGTTCAGCGCCTGGAGGCGTAACGCCATTTTGGTCGGTATCGGTACGCTCATGTTATGTAGCGCCCTGCTTGTCCTCACCTGGTTGCTGGGCCGTGAATTGCATTTGCGTCAACGCGCCGAGCGCCAGCTCGAAGCGCTGGCAACCACCGACCCGCTGACCGGGCTGGCCAACCGCCGCAAGCTGGACCAGACCCTGGAACAGGAATGGCGGCGGGCGCAGCGCTCAGGCAAGCCGCTGTCGCTGATCATGTTTGACATTGACCATTTCAAGAATTTCAACGACACCTATGGCCATCAGGACGGTGACGAGGCCTTAAAACGTGTGGCACGGACTATCCAGCAGTGCATGCACCGCTCCACCGATCTGGCGGCCCGTTATGGTGGCGAAGAGTTTGCAGTGGTGCTGAGCGATACCGATGCCAGTGGCGCGTACAACCTGGCACAGAGCATCCGCCAGGCCGTCGAACAACTGGAACCGTTGACGCCCTCCCATCGCCGGCTCACCACCAGCATGGGGGTCAGTACCCGCCAGGTTAAACCGGGCGACCAGCTAGCAGGCTTGATCAACAGCGCCGATCAGGCCCTGTATCAGGCCAAGAAGGCCGGGCGCAATTGCGTAATCAGTGCAGCAGAGTTGTCCTGAGTGAGTGCCAGCCTTGAATGAAAGGCCCGCTGTACATGGTTTTTTCTTCAGAGGGTCAAGCCATTAAATATCATCTGCGCACACCGGTTATCACCCGCCGCATGCTGGTCTGGGCCAGCGCCTTGTCGGTGGTTGCGATTGTGAACATCGTCGGCTACCTGCTGGTCAGGGAATACCGCAATACCGAAGATGATGCGGCTCGCTCTGCCTTGAATATCGTGCAGCTGATCAGCCGTGATATCCGCAATACCATTTCCACCTATGACTCGGCGCTCAACAGCCTGGTCAGCCTGGTGCAAAGCCAGGCGCTGGCCTCGCTTTCGCCGCAGACACAACAACCCCTGCTTTTCGACAGAGCGGCCGAGGCGCCGTCCAATGCCGGTTTTTTTGTGCTGGATGCCGACGGCAAGGTGATTGCCGGCTCACGCCCGGTCGAGCCCCTACTCAACAACGCTCGCCAACAGTCCTGGTTCAAGGTTCATCTCAAGGGGCAAACTGAAGGCATCTTTATCAGCCGCCCCTTGCCTGCCAGCGATGCCCCCAATGACTGGAGCCTGGTACTCAGCCGCAGGATCACTACCCCGGACGGCAGGTTTGGCGGCGTCGCCGTGGCCCTGATGAAGATGAGCTACTTCCAGAACCTGTTTCGCGGCCTGGACCTGGGCCCGAAGGGTAATATCAGCCTGGTCAGCAGCGAAGGCATCATGCTGATCCAGTACCCGGCCACCACCATGTTCTATACCGGCCAGGACCTGGGGCACACGCCGATCTTCCTGCGTTTTCTGACCGAGCGCCACGGCAGCTTTACCGCCGTGTCCGGTATCTATCACCTGCAGCGCCTCTACAACTTCGCCCAGATCAGCGAGTTACCCTTGCTGGTGGTGGTGGCTTTGTCCACCGAGCATATATTCAGCAACTGGCGACACACGGCCCTGTTGATCGGCAGCGCAACCCTGCTGCTGTGCCTGGGCCTGCTGTGGCTGACCTGGCTGCTGGTACGCGAATTGCGCCTGCGCCAGCGCGCCGAAGGCGAACTCGCGGCCCTGGCCGCCACCGACCCGCTGACCGGACTGGCCAACCGGCGCATGCTGGACAAGACCCTGGATCTGGAATGGCGCCGCGCACAACGTACAGGCGCGCCGCTGTCACTGATCATGATTGATATCGACCACTTCAAGCCCTTCAACGATGCTTATGGTCATCAGGCAGGGGATGAGGCCCTGCGCCAGGTCGCCCGGGTCATCAAGGCCAATGTGCGACGCCCCGCCGACCTGGTGGCCCGCTACGGCGGTGAAGAGTTCGCGGTGGTGCTGACCGAAACCGACGCGGCAGGCACGCGCCTGCTGGCAGAAAAAATTCGCGCCGCGGTTGAGCAAATGGAGCCGGTCGACCCCACCACCAAAAAGCTCACTGTGAGCCTGGGCGCCTGCACCCGCTACGCCAAACCCGGCGACGACCGGGAAGAACTGCTCAGCACTGCCGACAAAGCGCTTTATCAGGCCAAAAAACGCGGGCGCAATCGGGTGATGGATATCAATGAAACCGGCCTGAATGCGCTGAAACCTAAAAACGAAACATAAAAAAAGGCCACCCGAGGGTGGCCTTCAAAAACTAGAGAAAGAAGTTTTACTTAAACTGCCGCAACCGGACGCATATACGAAATCGGTGCAGTGCTGGCATCTTCAAAGGTCACGACTTCCCACGCATCGGTCTGTTCAAGCAGCTTGCGAATCAGCTGGTTGTTCAGTGCATGGCCAGACTTGAAGCCCTTGAATTCACCGATCAGGCTATTGCCCAACAGGTAAAGGTCGCCAATTGCATCGAGGATCTTGTGCTTCACGAATTCGTCTTCATAGCGAAGGCCGTCTTCGTTCAGTACACCATCCGCGTCGACCACGATGGCGTTTTCCACGCTACCGCCGAGTGCGAGGTTGTGCTTGCGCAGGTACTCGATATCACTCATGAAACCAAAGGTACGCGCGCGGCTGACTTCTTTTACAAACGAAGTGCTGGAAAAATCCACGGTTGCACTTTGGGTGCGGTTACGGAAAACCGGGTGATCGAAATCGATCTCGAAGCTCACCTTGAAGCCTTCGAAAGGGACGAAAGTGGCGCGCTTGTCGCCATCTTCCACTGTCACTTCACGCAGGATGCGGATGAACTTCTTCGGCGCGTCCTGTTCTTCCAGGCCGGCAGATTGAATCAAGAACACGAAAGGTCCGGCGCTACCGTCCATAATCGGGACTTCAGACGCGGAGAGTTCGACGTAGGCGTTATCGATCCCCAGGCCAGCCATGGCCGAGAGCAGGTGCTCTACCGTGTCTACTTTTACATCGCCGTTGACCAGCGTGGTCGACATCGTCGTCTCGCCGACGTTTTCCGCGCGCGCAGGGATCTGCACAACAGGGTCAAGGTCTGCACGACAAAACACGATGCCGGTGTCCACAGGCGCAGGCTTGAGGGTCAGGTAGACCTTCTCACCGGAGTGCAGGCCGACACCTGTGGCACGGATAATATTTTTCAGGGTGCGTTGTTTAATCATGGCATTGGCCGCTTCAGCGCAAATTGCGAACTGGTATCAACAAAGGCTGGCGATAATAGCAGACCGAGCCTTTGCTGAACACCAATCACCTTAATACCCCTGATTGATTTCATTAATCAGCCTGGCGACGCAGGAAAGCCGGGATGTCCAGGTAATCCAGATCATCTTGCGGATTGAGCTTGGCAGCAGTCGTCGCGCCTTGCTGGGCCTGGTTGCGCATCACGGTCGGGCGATCCAGATCACGGTAGTTGACCACCGGTTGTTCCTGACGCTCGGTACGGGTTTCCTGACGAACAGGGGCGCTGTGTGCTGCCGAAGCTGCGTACGAAGCCTGCAGGGTGTTGTCGACAACCTTGACCGGCTTCTCGATTTTTGCACCCAGACCGGTAGCAACCACGGTGACATGCAGCTCGTCACGCATGTCCGGATCGATAACAGTACCGACCTTGACCATTGCGTGTTCCGAAGCGAAGGCTTCGATGATGCTGCCCACGTCGGAGTACTCACCCAGGGACAGGTCAGGGCCGGCGGTGATGTTTACCAGGATGCCGCGAGCGCCTTCCAGGTTCACGTCTTCGAGCAATGGGTTGCGAATGGCCGCTTCGGTGGCCTCACGTGCACGGTTCGGACCGCTGGCGCAGCCAGTGCCCATCATCGCCATGCCCATTTCGCTCATCACGGTGCGTACGTCGGCAAAGTCGACGTTGATCATGCCCGGACGCTTGATGATGTCGGAGATACCGCGAACGGCACCGGCCAGTACGTCATCGGCCTTGGCGAACGCAGACAGCAGGCTTGCGTCTTTACCCAGGATGGTGAGCAGTTTTTCGTTCGGAATCGTAATCAACGAATCGACGCTTTCGGACAGCAGACGAATACCTTCGTCGGCGATCTGCATGCGCTTGCGACCTTCGAACGGGAACGGACGGGTCACCACCGCAACGGTGAGGATGCCCATTTCCTTGGCCACTTCAGCAATGATCGGCGCAGCACCGGTACCGGTACCACCGCCCATGCCCGTGGTGATGAACACCATGTTGGTGCCCTGCAACACTTCAGCGATACGCTCGCGGTCTTCCAGGGCAGCCTGACGACCGACCTCAGGGTTCGCGCCGGCACCCAGGCCCTTGGTCACGCCAGTGCCCAGTTGCAGGATGGTACGCGCACCAATGCTTTTGAGCGCTTGTGCGTCTGTGTTGGCGCAGATGAATTCCACGCCTTCGATGTTGCTCTTAACCATGTGGTTAACAGCATTGCCACCGCCACCACCAACACCGATAACTTTGATTACCGGGCTTTGCGGGATGTTGTCTACGAGTTCGAACATGGTCCCTCTCCTTTCATTTCTCTAGTTTTTTTCGCCTACTTCTACCGCTTTGAATCTGTTTACAGCTCAAGCTTTAAAAGTTGCCCTGTACCCAGCGCTTGAGGCGCTCAAGCACAGGGGCTTTTTGTTCGTCACTGCTGTAGTTGTCGCGGTTGCTGATACCCGATATCGAAATACCGTCTGACTGCTTTTGCAGCCCGTACAACAACAAGCCCACAGCGGTGGAATAAATCGGATTGCGCACAACGTCGGTGAGGCCCTTGAAACTGTGCGGCACACCCAGACGGACCGGCATGTGGAAGATCTCTTCGGCCAGTTCGACCGCGCCTTCCATCTTTGAAGTACCACCGGTCAACACGATGCCCGCCGGAATCAGGTCTTCGTAACCGCTGCGACGCAGCTCGGCCTGAATCAGGGTGAACAGCTCGTCGTAACGCGGCTCGACCACTTCGGCCAGGGCCTGACGGGACAGTTCACGGGGTGGGCGATCGCCCACGCTTGGCACCTTGATGGTTTCGCCGGCACCGGCCAGTTTGGCCAGTGCACAGGCGTAACGAATCTTGATTTCTTCGGCATATTGCGTTGGTGTACGCAGCGCCATGGCGATGTCGTTGGTCACCTGGTCACCGGCAATCGGGATCACTGCCGTATGGCGAATCGCACCTTCGGTGAAGATCGCGATGTCGGTGGTGCCGCCGCCGATATCAACCAAGCAAACGCCCAGTTCCTTTTCATCATCGGTCAGTACCGAGTAAGCCGATGCCAACTGCTCAAGGATGATGTCGTCCACCTCAAGGCCACAGCGGCGTACACACTTCTCGATGTTTTGCGCGGCATTCACGGCGCAGGTCACGACGTGAACCTTGGCTTCAAGACGTACGCCCGACATGCCCAGTGGCTCACGTACGCCTTCCTGGTTATCGATCACATAGTCCTGCGCCAGGGTGTGCAGCACACGCTGGTCAGCCGGGATCGCGACAGCCTGGGCGGCGTCGAGGACGCGCTCAAGGTCGGCGGTGCTGACTTCACGATCACGAATCGCCACGATGCCGTGGGAATTCAGGCTGCGGATGTGATTGCCGGCCACGCCGACAAATGCCGAGTGAATCCGGCAACCGGCCATCAGCTGCGCTTCTTCGATGGCGCGCTGGATCGATTGCACGGTGGACTCGATGTTCACCACCACGCCTTTCTTCAGGCCACGGGACGGGTGCGTGCCAATACCGACGATTTCGATCGTGCCGTCTTCACCGACCTCGCCTACCAGCGCAACCACCTTGGAGGTGCCGATATCGAGGCCGACGATCATTTTGCCGCTTTGCACATTTGCCATGGGTCCTGCCTCTTCTTAATTCTTCGCGACAGCGGGTTGGGCTATCGTGGGTGCCACAGGTTCCCGCCAGCCGACGGCCAATCCGTTGGCATAACGCAAATCGATGCGCGCTATGTTTGTAATCTGTTCTTTCAGCGTTTTTTCATAGATGGCTATGAAGCGACGCATTTTTTCTACCAGATGATCGCGCCCCAACAACAGCTCGATCCCGGGCCCTGCACTACCGGCTCCAGTGGTCAGGAACCAGCTACCGCGCTCACGCAACTCCAGCCGGGCTATGGAAAAGCCCATCGGACGCAGCATCTGGCTCAACACCTGATACTGCTGCATCACCTGCTGCTGAGCCCGTTGTGGACCAAACAGCTGCGGCAAATGTTCGTAATTGGCCAGCTCACGCGGGGTGAACGCCTGGCCCTGGTTGTTCAACAGTGCCTCATCCCCCCAGCGCGCAACCGGCAGTTGCTCTTCAAGGCGAATCACCACCTGGTCGGGCCACACGCGACGGACTTCGGCGTGGGCGATCCAGGGCATCTGCTCGAGCTCGGTGCGCATGCCTTCCAGGTCTACGGTGAAGAAGCTCGCTGCCACATAAGGGGCAATGCGCTGCTGCACGGCTTGCTGGCTGATATAGGTCAAATCGCCCTGCACGTTGATATTGGTGATCGGGCGGTCGGCATAGGGCATCAGGCGCTGCGCACCTTCATAGGTGCCATAACCCAACGCCACCAGCAGCACCGGCCAGAACAACGCTTTCAAAAAGCCGAAATTGGCTTTTGGCAAACGCACCGACATCGGCTCTTTCGCCACCATCCGGCTGGCGCCACGCGGCACCGGCTTGCGGCCGGGAGCGGGTGGTTGATGACGAAGCGATGCACCTTGCATGGACTTAACCCCGCGCCTCTAAACTTGCCGCCAGAATCGACAGCACCAGCTGTTGGAAATCCAGACCCGCCGCCTTGGCCGCCATCGGCACCAGGCTGTGATCGGTCATGCCCGGCGCGGTGTTGACTTCCAGCAGCCAGAACTGGCCTGCGGTGTCCTGCATCACGTCCAGACGCCCCCAACCGGCAATGCCGATCGCCTCGCAGGCTTTCGCCGTGAGGTCCATGAGCTCCTGTTCCTTGGCACTGTCGAGGCCGCACGGGATCCGATACTGGGTATCGTTGGCCACGTACTTGGCGTCGTAGTCGTAAAAGCTGTGGGGCGTACCCAGGGCAATCGGTGGCAACACCTGGTCACGCAGGGTGGCGATGGTGAACTCGGGACCTGTGATCCACTGCTCAACCAACACTTGCGAGTCGTACTTGCTGGCATCGGCCCACGCGACGATCAACTCGTCCACGTTACTCACTTTGGCCATACCGATACTTGAACCTTCATGAGCCGGTTTGACGATCAAAGGGAAGCTCAGTTCCTTGGCCGCAGAAATACAATCGGCTTCGCTGCTCAATACTGCGTGACGTGGCGTTGGAATACCCAGGCTGTGCCACACCTGTTTGGTGCGAAGCTTGTCCATGGCCAGGGCCGACGCGAGGATGCCGCTGCCGGTGTAAGGAATGCCCAGGCACTCCAGCAGGCCTTGCATGCTGCCGTCTTCACCGCCACGACCATGAAGGATGATGAACGCGCGGTCGATTTTTTCGCTGGTGATACGGGTGATGAAGTCATCGCCCACATCGATACCGAAGGCATCCACACCGGCGCTTTGCAGCGCGCCCAGCACGGCATTGCCCGACTTCAACGAGACTTCACGCTCAGCGCTTTTGCCGCCGAACAACACGGCCACACGGCCGAAATCGGCTGGGGCAATGGTCGAGAACAGATTGGCATAGGCAGCAGTCATTTCAACTTTCCTTCACTGGTAGCGGCAACAGCGCCGGCGAACAGCGGGCTCTTGATAAGTTGCGGTGCCAGACGGCCGATATCGCCCGCCCCTTGGCACAACAGAATGTCGCCAGCGCGCAGCAGCGGCTTGACGATCGGCGCCAGCTCGACGCCGCGCTCGATGTAGATCGGGTCCAGCTGGCCGCGCTGACGGATGCTGTGGCACAGCTGGCGGCTGTCAGCCCCGGGAATCGGCTCTTCGCCAGCCGGGTAGACTTCCATCAACAGCAATACGTTGGCATCGGCCAGTACCTGGACGAAATCGTCGTACAGGTCACGGGTGCGGCTGAAACGGTGCGGCTGGTACACCATCACCAGGCGACGTTCCGGCCAGCCACCACGTACGGCCTTGATCACCGCGGCGACTTCGGTCGGGTGGTGACCGTAGTCATCGACCAGCATCACGCTGCCGCCATCAACTGGCAGCTCGCCATAAACCTGGAAGCGTCGCCCCACCCCTTCAAAGCCCGACAGGCCCTGAACGATGGCTTCATCGCTGATGCCTTCATCAGAGGCTATGCAGATGGTGGCCAGGGCATTGAGCACGTTGTGGTTGCCCGGCATGTTCACCGACACATCCAGCGGCTCGCGGTCAGGGCGCAACACGGTGAAGAAGGTTTGCATGCCCTGCTGGCGCACATTGATCGCGCGTACGTCAGCGTTTTCGCTGAAGCCGTAGGTCACGGTCGGACGCTTGACCAGCGGCAGGATTTCACGCACCACCGGATCGTCCAGGCACAGCACGGCCAAGCCGTAGAACGGCAGGTTGTGCAGGAACTCGACGAAGGTCTTCTTCAGCTTGTTGAAGTCGCCTTCGTAGGTCGCCATATGGTCGGCGTCAATATTGGTGACCACCGCCACCAACGGCTGCAGATGCAGGAAGCTGGCATCGCTTTCATCAGCTTCGGCAATCAGGTAACGGCTGGTACCCAGTTGTGCATTGGTACCGGCTGCATTCAGGCGGCCACCGATCACGAACGTCGGGTCCAGGCCACCGGCCGCGAACACCGAGGCCAGCAAGCTGGTGGTAGTGGTTTTGCCGTGGGTACCGGCAACAGCGATACCGTGGCGATAGCGCATCAGCTCGGCCAGCATCTCGGCACGAGGCACCACCGGAATGCGGCGCTCAAGTGCGCTCGCAACCTCGGGGTTGGAGGTATTCACGGCACTCGATACCACCAGCACATCGGCGTTGGCAGCGTTCTCGGCGCGGTGGCCGATATAAATGTGTGCGCCGAAGGACTCGAGCCGCTCGGTCACAGGCGAAGCGTTCAGGTCCGAGCCCGACACTTCATAGCCCAGGTTCAGCAACACTTCGGCGATACCGCACATACCCACGCCGCCGATACCGACGAAGTGGATGCGACGGATACGGCGCATTTCCGGTTGTGGCATAGCTTTTTGATTCTCAACCATTGGCCACCTCCAGGCAGATATCTACAACGTTGCGGGTCGCATCGGGTTTGGCCAGGCGGCGGGCATTGGCCGCCATGCTGTTGAGTCGTTCCGGTTGCATCAAAACCTCTGTCAGGCGTGCAGCCAGTTCGGCTGCGCCAGTTGTCGCTTGCGGCATCAGGAAGGCTGCGCCCTCGCGTGCCAAAAAGTCGGCGTTACGGCTCTGATGGTCATCGATCGCGTGGGGCAATGGCACCAGCAGCGAAGGCAGACCGGCCGCAGCCAGTTCACTGACGGTCAGCGCGCCTGCGCGACAAACCACCAGGTCGGCCCAGCCATAGGCATGGGCCATATCCTTGATAAAAGGCTGTACGTCAGCCTCGACGCCGACCGCGACATAGCGCTCGGCGGTAATCCGGTCATGCTGCTTGCCGGCCTGGTGAAACACTTCAGGGCGAACGTCAGCCGGGACCTTGGCCAGCGCTTCAGGCAACAACTTGTTCAACGGCTCGGCGCCGAGGCTGCCGCCCAGTACCAGCAAGCGCGCCTTGCGCCCTTCGAGCGCAGCCCGAGGCGCCAGGGTAAACAGCTCGGGGCGTACCGGATTACCGGTGCTACGCAGCGTCTGCGAGGCTGCAAAGGTGCCGGGAAAGGCTTCGCACACCCGGCTGGTCATCGGCACCAGCAGGCGGTTGGCCGTACCGGCTACCGCGTTCTGCTCGTGAATGATCACCGGTACACCGCAGGTTTTCGCCGCCAGGCCGCCAGGCCCGGTCACGTAACCGCCAAAACCCAGCACACACACCGGCTTGAGTTGACGAATGATCCTGCGCGCCTGAAACAGCGCCTTGAGCAGTACAAAAGGGGCCTTGAGCAACGACAGCTTGCTCTTGCCACGCAGGCCCGCCACGTTAATCAGGTGCAGTTTGAAACCGGCAGGCTCGACCAGTTCATTCTCGATGCCACGGGGCGTACCGAGCCAGTGCACGGTGTAGCCGCGGGCTTCGAATTCGCGGGCGCAAGCCAGCGCCGGGAACACGTGGCCACCGGTGCCGCCCGCCATGATCAGCACGTTAGCGCCCATGGGTCGGCTCCTCTGCAAAGTCGCTTTCTTTGAAATCGGTCTCTTCACTGCCCAGGTGGGTTCGACTCTCCCACTCGATGCGCAGCAACAGCCCCATGCACACGCAGCAAATCACCAGCGAGCTGCCGCCATAACTGAGGAACGGCAGGGTCAGGCCCTTGGTTGGCAACAAGCCGACGTTTACCCCGATATTGATCAGGAACTGGCCGATCCACAGGAACGACAGGCCGTAGGCCATATAAGCCGAGAAATACTGCTTGGCGCGCTCGGCCCACATGCCGATGTACATGCCGCGCACACACACAAATACGAACAGGGCCACGGTCAGCAGCGAGCCGACAACACCCAGCTCTTCTGCCAGTACCGAAAACACGAAGTCGGTATGTGCTTCAGGCAGGTAGAACTGCTTCTGCACACTGTTGCCCAGACCGACACCAAACCACTCGCCGCGACCGAAGGCGATCAGGGCCTGGGTCAACTGGTAGCCGGAGCCGAACTGGTCGGACCACGGGTCGGTAAAGGTAATCAAACGCGCCATGCGGTAAGGCTGTGCCTGTACCAGCACGAACACCGCGCCGACAGCCAGCGCCACCATCAGAGCGAAACGGAACAGGCCGACACCACCGAGAAACAGCATGGCAGCAGCGGCGCCCATCATCACAACCGTGGCTCCGAAGTCGGGCTCCATCAGCAGCAGGCCGGCCATTGGCAGCAGCACGATAAATGGCTTGAAAAAGCCCATCCAGCTATCCCGCACTTCCTTCTGCTGACGCACCAGGTAGCCCGCCAGGTAGATCACCACAAAGACCTTGGCGATCTCCGAAGGCTGCACGTTGAAGAAGCTGAAACCGATCCAGCGCATCGAGCCGTTTACCTCACGGCCAATGCCCGGGATCAGTACGGCCACCAGCAAACCGAATGCACCGATCAGCAACATGAAGCCCATGCGTTGCCAGGTCGCGATCGGCACCATCATGGTCATGATGCATGCGCCCAGGCCGAGCACGATGTAAAACAGGTGGCGGATCATGTGGTACAGGGTGTTGCCCGACTGCAACGCCGCCACTTCGGACGAAGCCGACGTGATCATCACCAGCCCCAGACCGAGCAAGGCCAGGCAACCGGCGAGCAACGGGAAGTCGAGGTCGATGCCACGCCCCGTAATCAGCGGTGAAGGATAAGGTTTGAGGATGCCGAACATCATGCCAGCACCTCCACGGCGCGAGCGAACAACTGGCCGCGCTCTTCGTAGTTTTTGAACATGTCGAAACTGGCGCAGGCTGGCGACAGCAAGACTGCATCACCCGATTGCGCCAGTGAGCGGCTCAGTGCGATGGCTTCGTCCAGCGAACCGGCACGCACTTGCGGCACGGCATCGCCAAGGGCGTCGGCTATCAGCCCCGCATCACGACCTATCAACACTGCCGCGCGGCAGTGCTTGGCAACCGAATCACGCAAGCCGCTGAAATCCGCGCCCTTGCCGTCGCCGCCGGCGATAAGGATCAGCTTGCCATCCATGTCCATCCCCAGCCCTTCGATAGCAGCCAGTGCCGCGCCGACGTTGGTGGCCTTGGAGTCGTTGTAGTAGCTCACGCCATCCAGCTCGCGCACCCACTGACAGCGATGCTCAAGACCGGTGAAATTGCGCAGGCTGGCGAGCATGGCGTCGAACGGCAGACCAACCGCGTGACCCAGCGCCAGGGCAGCCAGGGCATTGGCCTGATTATGTGCGCCACGCACTTTCAGCTCGCGCACGGGCATGAGGTTCTGGAATTCGAAAGCGAGGTATTTTTCGCCGTTTTCTTCACGCAGGCCGAAGGCCTTGAAGTCCGGCGCGCTGAGGCCGAAAGTCCAGCACGGCTGACCTTCGCTCATCAGCGGGCGGGTCAGGGCATCCTGACGATTGACCACCACCTGCCGGGCGCCACGGAAGATCCGGTGCTTGGCCAGGTGGTACGCAGGCAGGCCGCTGTAGCGGTCCATATGGTCTTCGCTGACATTGAGCACTGTGGCCACTTCAGCACCCAGCTGGTTGGTGGTCTCCAGCTGGAAGCTCGACAGCTCCATCACGTACAGCTCGATATCATCGCTGAGCAGGTCCAGTGCCGGCGTGCCAAGGTTGCCACCCACCGCAACGCGCTTGCCGGCTGCCGCAGCCATTTCACCGACCAGGGTGGTCACGGTGCTTTTGGCGTTGGAACCACTGATTGCCACGATAGGCGCTTTCGCGTTACGCGCGAACAGGTCGATGTCGCCCGACAGTTTCACGCCGCGGGCAGCAGCAGCTTGCAGCGCCGGAGTCGCCAGGGCCAGGCCGGGGCTCACGTAAAGCTCGTCGGCGCGGCACAGGAATTCGACATCCAGCTCGCCACAACGCACTTCCACTTGCGGGTAGTCACGGCGCAGCGTGGCAAGCTCCGGCGGGTTTTCCCGCGTATCTGCCACGGCAAACGACACGCCCCGTTGCGCCAGGAAGCGCACCAGGGACATGCCGCTCTTGCCGAGGCCGACAACGATGCGGAAGTGGTCAGAAGCGATCAGAGACACAGGTTCTACCTCAGCTTCAGTGTGGCAAGGCCGACCAGCACGAGAATCACGGTAATGATCCAGAAGCGGACGATCACACGTGGCTCAGGCCAGCCTTTGAGTTCAAAGTGGTGATGAATCGGCGCCATGCGGAACACCCGCTTGCCGGTCAACTTGAAGGACGCTACCTGGATCACCACGGACAGGGTTTCCATCACGAACACACCGCCCATGATGAACAACACGATTTCCTGGCGCACGATCACGGCGATAGTGCCCAGGGCTGCGCCCAGCGCCAGTGCGCCGACATCACCCATAAAGACTTGTGCCGGGTAGGTGTTGAACCACAGGAACCCGAGACCGGCGCCAATCAATGCGCCGCAGAACACAATCAACTCACCCGCGCCCGGTACATAAGGGATCAGCAGGTAGTCGGCAAATTTCACGTTACCCGACAGGTAGCAGAAGATACCCAGCGCACCGCCGACCATCACGGTGGGCATGATCGCCAGGCCATCGAGGCCGTCAGTCAGGTTGACCGCATTGCTCGAACCCACGATCACAAAGTAGGTGAGAACAACAAAGCCGATGCCCAGCGGAATGCTGGCGTCCTTGAGGATGGGCAGGATCAGCGTGGTTTCCACCGCGCTTGGCGCCGTCACGTACAAGAAGATCGCCGCGCCCAGACCGAACACCGACTGCCAGAAATACTTCCAGCGGCTTGGCAAGCCACGGGAGTTTTTTTCGATTACCTTGCGGTAGTCATCCACCCAGCCGATGGCGCCGAACAACAGGGTCACGATCAGCACGACCCACACATAACGGTTGCTCAGGTCAGCCCACAACAGGGTGCTGATGGCGATGGCTGACAGGATCAACGCACCGCCCATGGTCGGAGTGCCCGATTTGGACAGGTGCGATTGTGGGCCGTCATTACGTACCGACTGGCCGATCTGACGGTTTTGCAGGGTGCGGATCATCCACGGCCCCAGACACAGCGACAAGGTCAACGCGGTCAGCACCCCGAGGATCCCGCGCAGGGACAGGTACTGGAAGACCGCGAAGCCTTTATGGAACTGTTGCAGATACTCCGCTAGCAGCAGCAGCATTAATGTTTCTCCCCGCTGGAACCGCACAAAGCCGCAACGACGTTTTCCATCGCAGCGCTGCGCGAGCCCTTGATCAAAATAGTGGTGTTTGTTTCGTGCTCAGCGCGAAGCGCCTTGATCAGGTCAGCCTGATTGGCGAAGTGACGAGCCTGGTGTCCAAAAGCAGTGACGGCATGAGCCATCATGGGTCCCACCGCATAGAGCGCTGAAACTTTGTCGGCGGCATAAGCGCCTACTTCACGATGTCCTTGCTCCGCCCACTCACCCAGTTCGCCAATATCTCCGAGCACCAGGACGGTGCGGCCGGAAAAGGCGGCGAGTATATCAACGGCAGCGCACATTGAGGTGGGGTTTGCGTTGTAAGTGTCATCAATAATTCGCAGGCCCGCGGCGGTCAATTGCGCGACAGCGCGACCTTTTACCGGCAACACGGCTTCAAGGCCGGTTTTAATACCAAACAGCGACACGCCGAGGGCGTGAGCAGCTGCCGCAGCGGCCAGTGCGTTGGCCACGTTGTGGGTGCCCAACAGGTTAAGTTGGACCTGCTCGCTACCCAGCGGGCTGTGCAAGGTGAAGCCCGGGCAACCGCGAGCGTCACGGCTCAGATCGCTGGCATAAAAATCGGCTTGAGGGTTGTTCAAGGCAAAACTCAGCACCTTGCGCCCCGCTGCCCGGTTCTTCCAGATGGCGAATGCCTTGTCATCCAGATTCAGGACAGCGATTCCGTCAGCCTTCAGCCCTTCGATGATTTCGCCCTTGGCTTCGACGATTTTATCCGGGCCACCGAACTCGCCCACGTGGGCAGTACCGGCATTGTTGAGCACGGCGACATGGGGCTGGGTCATGGCCACGGTGTAGGCAATTTCGCCGAGGCGTGAAGCGCCCAGCTCAATAACCGCAGCCGTGTGCTCAGTTGTCAGTTCCAGCAGCGTCAACGGCACGCCCAGATCGTTGTTCAGGTTGCCTTTGGTCGCCAGCACCGGGCCACGGGTGCGCAGAATGCAGGCGAGCATTTCTTTGACCGTGGTCTTGCCGCTTGAGCCGGTAATCGCCGCCACCGGTTTGTCGTAGCCGGCACGGTTGAGCGCACCCAGGCGACCCAAAGCTTCGCGGGTGTCCTTGACCACCAGCTGTGGCAGCACCGACTCCGGCACTTCGCGCTCAACCAGCGCGGCAACGGCGCCCTTGGCAGCCACTTCATTGAGGTAGTCGTGGCCATCGAAACGCGGGCCGGTCAGCGCAATAAACAGCTGACCCTTGCTGATCGCCCGGCTGTCGATGCTGACCCCGCTGAAACGGCAGTCGACATCGACCACACGCCCCTGCAGGGCAGCAGCCACTTCACTGAGCAACAGAGGCTTAAGCATGGGCAGCCTCCCAGGTGTTCAAGGCTTTTTCGGCTTCGACCAGATCAGAGAAGTCATGGCGTTCGCCGTTGATTTCCTGATAGTCCTCATGACCTTTACCCGCCAGCACGATTACGTCAGCGGCGCTGGCACCGGCGATCAACTGCGCAATGGCATCACCGCGACCGGCGACAAAAGTGACGTCCTGCGGCGCGACAAAACCCTCACGAATATCATCAAAAATTTGCCCCGGTGCTTCGGTGCGCGGGTTGTCGTCAGTCACCAGAACACCATCAGCCAAACGCTCAACCACCTGCGCCATCAACGGACGCTTGCCGCGGTCACGGTCGCCGCCGCAGCCAAACAGGCACAGCAACTGACCTTTGGCATGCGGGCGCAGGGCCAGCAGTACTTTTTCCAGTGCATCCGGGGTGTGGGCGTAGTCGACCACCACCAGCGGCTTGTTGCCGCCACCCAAACGCTGCATGCGACCGACCGGGCCTTCCAGCTTGGGCAGCACTTTGAGAATTTCGTCCAGCGGGTAGTCCAGCCCAAGCAAGGCGCCAACGGCAGCCAGTACGTTGCTCAGGTTGAAGCGTCCCAGCAGCGAGCTGCGCAACAGATGCTCGCCTTGCGCCGTCACCACGGTGGCCCGCACACCGTCATCATCAAAGATGGCATCACGGCAGTACAGGGTGGCCCCTGTGTCCTCAAGGCTATAGCTGATCAGGCGCGACTCATGCTTTTCAGCGGCCAGTTGGCGGCCAAATTCATCGTCCAGGTTCAGCACCCGGCAGCGCAGGTCCGGCCAGGCAAACAACTTGGCCTTGGCGGCGGCGTAAGCCTCCATCGTGCCGTGGTAATCCAGATGGTCGCGGGACAGATTGGTCAGCACAGCGACGTCAAATGCCAACGCACTGACGCGCCCCTGATCCAGGCCATGGGAAGAAACCTCCATCGCTACCGCTTTGGCCCCGGCCTTTTTCAGGTCGGCGAGCATGGCCTGTACGGCAATCGGGTCTGGCGTGGTGTGACGGCCACTTTGCAGCGCGCCATAAAAACCGGTGCCCAAGGTGCCGACGATGCCGCAGTGCTGACCCAGCAGGTCAAGCGCCTGGGCCACCAGCTGAGTGACGCTGGTTTTGCCGTTGGTGCCAGTGACACCTACCAGATTCAGATGCCGGCTGGGCTCACCATAAAAACGCCCGGCGATATCCGACAGCTGGGCCGCAAGGCCCTTGACCGGAATCAGCGGCACAGCAGAGATAGGCAGCACATCAGCGCCGTCCACTTCATAGGCCACGGCAGCAGCGCCGCGCTTAAGGGCGTCAGCGATATGTTCACGACCATCGAGCTTGCCGCCAGGCACCGCAAGGAACAGATCACCTGCGCGTACATTGCGGCTGTCGAGGGTCAGTTCACGGATCAGCAGATCGTGACCGGCGTGAGGAAAAATCTTGTTCAGGCTCAGGGACATTAGCCACGCCCTCCTTTGGCTGCTGCAGCGGCTGCCGCTGCTTGTTGCTCCGCTGCCGTTGGCAGGTTATCCGGGATCACGTTCATCAGACGCAGCGTGCCGGACATGACTTTGCTGAATACCGGTGCCGAAACCAGACCACCGAAGTAGCCCGCCTTGCTCGGCTCATCGATCACCACGACGATCGCGTACCGCGGGTCGCTCATGGGACCAAAGCCGGCAAACAGGGAACGGTAGGAGTTCACTGCGTAGCCTTTTACCCCACCACCCGTGGTTTTACGCGCCGTACCCGACTTGCCGCCGACGTGATACGCCGGAACCTTGGCACGCCATACACCACGCGGGTTTTCGATTACTTCCTGGAGCATTCCCTGCAGCGTCTTGGCGACTTGCTCCGGCATGACCTGAGCGGCCTGAACAGGTTTGTCCTTGTCTGTCTTGAGCAGGGTCAGCGGAGCGAGCTTGCCGTTGTTGGCCAGGGCCGAGAAGGCATGCACCAGCTGGATCGCGGTCACGGACACGCCGTAGCCGTAAGACAGGGTCGCGGTTTCCGCCTTGCGCCATTCACGGTAGTTGGGCAGGTTGCCCACACGCTCGCCCGGGAAGCCCAGACCGGTGTCCTGGCCCAGGCCCATCTTGGCCATCTGGCGGAAGATCGCTTCACCGCCGATATCGAAGGCCACCTTGCTCATCCCCACGTTACTGGAGTTGATCAGGATGCCGGTCAGGTCGAGTACCGGACCTTCAGTGCGCGATACGTCACGAATGGTGTATTTGCCCAGCTGCAAGGTGCCCGGGTACACCTCAACCTTGTCGGTGGGTTTCCAGCGCCCGGTTTCCAGGGCGGCACTCATGGAGATCGGTTTGACCGTCGAGCCCGGCTCGAACACGTCGATCATGGCGCGGTTACGCATCATCGCCGGTTGCAGGTTGCGACGGTTATTCGGGTTGTAGGTGGGTTGGTTGACCATGGCCAGAATCTCGCCGGTCTTCACATCCATGATCACCAGGCTGCCAGCCTTGGCGCCGTTCTCGACCAGCGCATTGCGCAGTTCGCGGTTGGCCAGGTATTGCAGGCGCAGGTCAATCGACAACGCCAAGGTCTTGCCGGCCTTGGCGTTTTTGGTCACTTGCACGTCTTTGATCAGACGCCCGCGCCGGTCCTTGATCACTTGCCGCTTGCCCGGCACCCCGGCCAGCCATTCGTCATAGGCCAGTTCGACGCCTTCGCGTCCTTTATCGTCGATATCGGTAAAGCCGACCATATGCGCCGTCACCTCACCCGCAGGGTAGAAACGACGGAACTCTTCAATGCCATAAACACCCGGCACCTTGAGGTCGAGCACCACCTGGCCCTGCTCGGGAGTCAAGCCCCGCACCAGATAGATAAATTCTTTGTTGGCTTGCTGTTCCAGGCGTGCGGTCAGCACCTTGGGGTCTTGCCCAAGCGCGTGTGCCAGGGCTGGCCAACGGTCTTTGGCAACCTGCATTTCCTTGGCATTGGCCCACAGGGTGGTCACCGGCGTGCTCACGGCCAAAGGCTCGCCATTGCGGTCGGTAATCAGGCCACGGTGTGCAGGGATAGGGATATGCCGCAAGCTGCGAGCATCGCCCTGGCCCTTGAGGAAGTCATGGTCGATAACTTGCAGATAAACGATCTGGCACGCGATTGCACCTACCAGCAGTGCCAGCAATGCCAGCACCACACGAAAACGCCACGGATAGAGCGCGCCTTCGAGTTTGATCATGGCGCCACCATTCGAACTTCTGCTGCGCCAGGAATGCGCATCTTCAGTTGTTCGCTGGCCAGGGTTTCGATGCGGCTATGGGCAGTCCAGGTGCTCTGCTCGAGAATCAGGCGGCCCCATTCGGCCTGCGCCTTGTCCCGTACGCTCAGCTCCCCGTACAGGGTGTTGAGCAACTGGCGGTTCCAGTGGGCGCTATACGAAACGCCCACAGCCGAAACCAGCACGCCAATAAACAACAGCAGCATGAAAAAACTTCCGCCGGGAAGTGGTTTGGCGAAGAGCTTGTTCAACGAAGCTTCTCCGCGACGCGCATGACAGCGCTGCGCGAGCGCGGATTGGCTTTGAGTTCGGCATCGGACGCGGTCTGTGCCTTGCCATGAATCTTGATCTTCGGTTCGAAGGCAACGTGCTGCACGGGCAAGCCGCGCGGCAGGTTGTCGGGCTCGCCCTTGACCAGTTTGCGCATAAACAGTTTGACGATGCGGTCTTCCAGCGAGTGGAAGCTGATAACGACCAAGCGGCCGCCGATAGCCAGGGACTCAAGGGCAGCTTCAAGGCCAGCCTCAAGGTCACCCAGTTCGTTGTTCACATGAATGCGCAGGCCCTGGAAAGTGCGGGTCGCCGGGTGCTTGCCCTTCTCCCAGGCCGGGTTGGCCACTTTCAGCACTTCGGCCAGGTCGCCTGTACGCTCGAACGGCTTGATATCGCGACGTTCGACAACCGCACGGGCCATGCGACCGGAAAACCGCTCTTCGCCGTATTCCTTGAATACGCGGGCAATTTCCTCCTGGGAGGCAGTGTTGACGAACTCGGCCGCGCTGATACCGCGATCAGGGTCCATACGCATGTCCAGCGGGCCGTCATTCATAAAGCTGAAGCCGCGCTCCGGGTCGTCAAGCTGTGGTGAGGAGACACCCAGATCAAGCAACACGCCGTCGACCTTGCCAGCCAGACCGCGCTCAGCAATTTCGGATCCCATTTCCGCAAAACTGCGCTGCACAATGACAAAGCGGCCGTCTTCGGCCGCCAGCGCTTGCCCGGTGGCAATCGCTTGTGGATCTTTATCGAACCCGAGCAGACGCCCCTCAGGGCCCAGCTTCTGGAGTATCAGGCGGCTATGTCCGCCGCGACCGAAGGTGCCATCCAGATAGCATCCATCAGGGCGTACGGCGAGAGCCTCTACGGCTTCGTCGAGCAGTACGGTGATGTGGTTGAAGCCGCTATCTATAGTCACAGAATTAAATCACGCAGTTCGTCAGGCATCGCGCCCGGTTGTTGAATGGCTGCAAGGTCAGCGGCAGAAACCGCCTCCCAAGCATCCTCGTCCCACAGTTGAAACTTGTTCAGCTGGCCCACCAGCATTGCGCGCTTGTCCAGTCGGGCATATTCACGCAAGCGGGGCGGTACCAGAAAACGACCACTGCCATCGAGCTCAAGGTCGACGGCGTTACCAATCAACAGACGTTGCAAGCGGCGGTTTTCTTCACGCAGCGAAGGCAACGCCCGAAGCTTGGTTTCAATCAACTCCCACTCATCGAGGGGGTACACACACAAGCAGGGATCAACGGCATCAATGGTCACGATCAGTTGCCCGGAACTGCGCAAATTCAACTCGTCACGGTACCGGCTCGGCATTGCGAGACGGCCCTTGGCATCGAGACTGATTGCGTTGGCTCCGCGAAACACTGGCCGCATCTCCAAATATTAGCGTTTTACGTCTAAAAAACCCACTTCACGCCACTTTTCACCACTTATGCACACTATAGGAATGCGCCCACACCACCGTCAAGGAGCGGCCTACAGGAAAACCCTTACATAACGGAGATTTAGGAGGGGAAATAGACGTGGAGCAGTAAGCGGAGAGATTTTTTGACCCGCGACGTGCCGCAAATTCAAAGCTCTGGACTTCAAACTTAAAGTAGTTTGTTAAGAGTAAGAACTTTTCGGCATTACGTCGGGAAATAATCTTGCGATGAATTGCAGGGGGGATAAGGCAATTGCGAATATAGCAATCTGCCTGCAGCGCAGACAGAAGAAAAAAAGGTGGAGAGTCGATCTGTAAGCCGGGTTCTGTCGTGAACAGTCATTCGTCTACGATGGCCATCACTGGACATCTTTAGCAACCTACCCGGTCCCAGCGCGGGCCACGCCTTGGGACCCTATTTGGTCTTGCTCCAAGTGGGGTTTACCTAGCCACGAACTGTTGCCAGTCGTGCGGTGCGCTCTTACCGCACCTTTTCACCCTTACCGGCGCCGAAGCGCTTAGGCGGTTATTTTCTGTGGCACTTTCCGTAGGCTCACGCCTCCCAGGCATTACCTGGCACTTCGCCCTATGGAGCCCGGACTTTCCTCCCCCCCCTAATTTTCATAGAGGGCAGCGACTGTCCAATCGACTCTCCGGCGCGAAGATTAACTGTACAGAGCGTATAGAACAAGCGTTAAAAGCCGCAAGGCAGGTTGATTTGCCTGACTTGCGGCCTTTAGCCACGGGCTAGAACACAAAGAAATATCAAAGTGCCATCACCCGATATCAATTGTTACTCACTTTTCTGCTTTTCAAGTGCAACTTGGTACAACACGTTTTTGCGCTCACCGGTTATTTCAGCTGCAAGTGCAGCAGCACGCTTGAGCGGCATTTCTTTAAGCAGCAAGTCGAGAATACGCATTGCCTCACTGCTGACCGCGTCTTCCGTTTCTGGCGCAGTCCAGCCGGCAACCAGAACCACACACTCGCCGCGCTGCTGGTTACTGTCGCTTTCAACAAAAGCGCGCAGCTCGGACAGGGGCAAACCTTTGAGCGTCTCGAATGTTTTAGTCAGCTCACGCGCCAGCAATGCCGGGCGCTCGGGCCCGAATACCAATTCAAGATCTTGCAGGCACTCAAGAATACGGTGCGGGGCCTCGTAAAAAATCAGTGTGCGCGGCTCTTCCTTAAGTAATTGCAGCCGCGAACGACGCCCAACCGCCTTGGCCGGCAGGAACCCCTCAAAGATAAAGCGATCAGAAGGCAGCCCCGCAGCCGACAAGGCGGCGATCAAGGCGCAGGCTCCCGGCACGGGCACGACCTTGATCCCGGCAGCACGCGCCTGACGCACGAGGTGATAACCGGGGTCGGAGATCAGCGGGGTACCGGCATCCGAGATCAATGCCACATCTTCACCCGCCAGCAAACGCTGGATAAACCGACTGCCTTCATCACGCTCGTTATGCTCGTGACAGGCACCCAGCGGCGTGGAGATACCAAAATGCTGCATCAAGCGCAGGGAGTGGCGCGTGTCTTCGGCCGCAATCAGCGATACATCACGCAATACCTTGAGCGCACGCGCACTGATGTCGTCCAGGTTACCGATGGGCGTGGCCACCACATAAAGTGAGCCAAGAACGGAATTCAAATCACCTGGAGCAGTCAAAACGCACACCTCATAAGAGTTAAAGGCGCCATTGTAGCGCGTAGAGCCCTCATGAACGCACCCACCCTGCAGGCCGCAAAACGCCAACCGGGTAAACTTTTAATGCCACAACGTACATAACGCATCTAAATTCAGGCTTTATTGCCTCTAACATCGCGCCCCGGCCAGTGCTTGGGTACACTTCCCAACTCATTTGATCGAGTATCAGGAACACTACATGATCGCTTGCCTGCGGCTGTTCACTGCCCTCTGCCTTGCTGCCCTGCTGGCGGCTTGCGCCAGCTCGCCCTCGTCCAGCCTTGGCGAACTTCCACGGACCCCGGATGCCAGCCTTGAGCAATTGCTCCAGCAGGCCACCGAGAGCACCAATCCGGAAAAGGCCGCCCTGTTGCGCCTGTCGGCAGCCGACCTTGCCCTGCGCCAGCAAAACAACGCCCGCGCCGCGCAGATCCTGGCCATGGTCCCGCTGGACCAGCTCAAGCCCGCACAACAGGTTTTTGCCAACACCCTGGCAGCCGAACTGGCGATGAACCGCAATGATCCCAAGGCCGCAGTCGCCGCCCTGAATCATCCAAGCACATCGATCCTGGGCGAGCTGCCCGTCGACCTGCAAGTGCGCACCCGTACCGTGCATGCCCGCGCCCTGGAGGCTGACGGCCAGGCCCTGGCCGCCGCCCGTGAACGCGCAGCGCTGAGCCCGAACCTGACCGGCGATGCCGCCAACAGCAACAACGACGCTATCTGGGCACTGGTGGCCAGCTTGCCGGCCGAGCAACTGCACGCCCAGGGCAATGATGTACTGAGCGGCTGGATGTCCCTGGCCCTGGCGGTGAAAAGCGCCGGCACCCTGCAAGACCAACAGAACGCGATTGATCAATGGCGCGCACAGAACCCGGCCCACCCGGCCGCTATCCAGCTGCCGACCCCACTGGTCAAGCTCAAGGAGCTGGCCAGCCAGCCCCTGACCAAGATCGCCCTGCTGCTGCCACAGGACGGCCAACTGGCCTCGGTGAGCAAAGCACTGCGTGATGGCTTTATGGCTGCACACTATCAGGCCCAGCAAGCCGGCCAGAACCCGCCGAGCATTCAGTTCTATGACAGCTCGCGCCTGACCTCGCTGGACGAGTTCTACCGCCAGGCACAAGCCGACGGCGTGCAACTGGTGGTTGGCCCACTGGAAAAAAACCTGGTCAAGCAACTGAACAGCCGCCCGCAACTGCCGATTACCACCCTGGCCCTGAACTACAGCGAGGGCACCCAAGGCCCGGCGCAACTGTTTCAGTTCGGTCTGGCGGCTGAAGACGAAGCCCGCGAAGTGGCTCGCCGCGCCCGGGCCGACGGCCTGACCCGCGCTGGCGCCATGGTCCCGGTCGGTGAGTGGGGCGATCGCGTGCTCAAGGCATTCCGCCAGGAATGGGAAGCCCATGGCGGCACCGTCGTTGGCGTTGAACATATCGACAAACCTGTAGCCCTCGCCCAGCAAGTGGCCGATCTGGTGCAACTGCGCAAAAACGGCGGCTCGAGCGAACCAACGCGTCGCCAGGACATGCAGTTCCTGTTCCTCGCCGCGACCCCGCAGCAGGCCCAGCAGATCAAACCCACGCTGAACTACCAGTACGCAGGTGATCTGCCGGTATACGCAACCTCCCACGTATTCAGCGCCAGCGGCGACCAGAACCAGTACAACGACATGAACGGCATCCGTTTTTGCGAGACCCCCTGGCTCCTCGACCCGAACAACCCGCTACGCCAGCAAGTGACCGCACAATGGCCGCAAGCAGGCGGCAGCCTGGGCCGCCTGTATGCGATGGGTATCGACGCCTATCGCCTGGCACCGAGCCTGGGCCAGCTTAAAGCCCTGCCCGACAGCCGGATCGACGGTATGTCCGGCAGCTTGAGCATGAGCCCGACCCAACGTGTAGAACGTCAACTGCAATGGGCCGAATTCGCCAATGGCCAGCCTCAACGCCTGCCGGCTACCGCCAACTGATGCCCGAACGCTCAAGCCAGCAAACTGGCAAGGATGCCGAGCGCCTCGCGCTGCGGCATCTTGAGCAACAGGGTTTGCGCCTGCTGGCACAGAACTGGGCATGCAGGCGCGGCGAGCTGGATCTGGTCATGCTTGACGGCGATACAGTAGTATTCGTCGAAGTTCGTTACCGTCAACATGCGCAATGGGGTGGCGCACTGGCCAGTATTGACGGCCGCAAGCGTCAAAAACTGATACTTGCCGCCCAGCATTTCTTGCAGCAACAGACACGCTGGGCCAATCACCCGTGCCGCTTTGACGTGGTGACGATGGACAGCACAACACCCCGACTGAACTGGCTACGGAATGCCTTTGACAGCCAGTAGCGCTGCCAGGCCGATTCCAGCTCCCTTTTTCAACGATTTTGCTTTGCTTTGCGGGCTGCACATTCTTGTGCCGGGAAGTCACCCAGGAACACCTGGTTCACGCCCGACCAGCCGCCCTACTTAAGGTCACATAGATGGACATGCAATCCCGGATTCGCCAGCTTTTTCAGGCCAGCATCGACACCAAGCAGCAGGCGATGGAAGTGCTTGCCCCTCATATCGAGCAAGCCAGCCAGGTGATGGTTAACGCACTGCTCAATGAAGGCAAGATGCTCTCGTGCGGCAATGGCGGGTCGGCAGGCGACGCCCAGCACTTCTCATCCGAGCTGCTCAACCGCTTCGAGCGCGAGCGCCCGAGCCTGCCTGCCATCGCACTGACCACCGACACGTCAACGATCACCTCGATCGCCAACGACTACAGCTTCAACGAAATCTTCTCCAAGCAGATCCGCGCCCTGGGCCAGCCCGGCGACGTGCTGCTGGCCATTTCCACCAGCGGCAACTCGGCCAACATCATCCAGGCCATCCAGGCGGCCCACGATCGCGAAATGATCGTGGTCGCAATGACGGGCCGTGATGGCGGCGGCATGGCCTCGCTGCTGCTACCCGAGGACGTGGAGATCCGCGTTCCTTCCAGCGTCACTGCACGCATCCAAGAAGTCCACCTGCTGGCGATCCACTGCTTGTGCGATCTGATCGACAGCCAATTGTTCGGGAGTGAAGAATGACTTTAAATCGCCTAGGCCTGGTAGCCCTGACCCTGTGTCTTGGTCTGACCGCCGGTTGCAGCTCGGTACTGACCGCTACCCGCGACACCCCTATCGAGGATGATCGCGGCACCCGCACCTTCGGCAGCAAAATCGATGACTCGCTGATCGAAACCAAGGTCGCCGTGAACGTGGCCAAGGCCAATCCGGATCTGGATACCGGTTCGCACATCGTCGTCACCAGCTACAACGGTATCGTGCTGCTGGCCGGCCAGACCCCGCGTGCAGACCTCAAGGCCCAGGCCGAACAGGCGGCAGCTTCAGTCCAGCGGGTGAAAAAGGTCAACAACGAGCTGCAGGTCATGGCTCCTTCGTCAATCCTGGCGCGTAACAACGACGCCTGGCTGACCACCAAAATCAAGACCCAGATGCTGACTGACAGCGCCATCCCTGGCTCACGCATCAAAATCGTCACCGAGAACGGCATCGTCTACATGCTCGGCCTGGTCACCAAACAGGAGGCCGCCCGCGCCACCAGCCTGGTGCAAGGTGTTTCCGGGGTGCAGAAAATCGTCAAACTGTTTGAGTACATCGACTGACGGCCACGGCTGCCAGACACAAAAAAGGCGACCTTTTCAGGTCGCCTTTTTTATTACTTCACCACTTTCAGGCTTGGCCGGCCTGTAGGTCGCGGCGGCTCGGAGCCTGGCGGCGGACTATCGTCACCCGGCTCAACCTCGTCATCAGCCCCGAGAGGCTCTTCCAGGTCAAACACCATGCCCTGGCCGTTCTCACGGGCGTAAACGCCCAGAATGGCTGCAATAGGCACGTACAAGGTGTGTGGCACACCACCAAAGCGCCCTTCAAAGCTTACTGCTTCGTTGTCCATGTGCAATTGACGCACGGCGGTTGGCGAAACATTGAGGACAATCTGCCCGTCACTGGCAAAACCCGCAGGCACTTGCACCTTGGGGTAGTCAGAGTTAACCAGCATGTGCGGAGTGCAGTCGTTATCAACGATCCACTCGTAGAGCGCACGCACCAGATAAGGTCGACTTGAATTCATCGAGGGCTCCTAAAGCTTTAGCGCATGTCGCGTTCGACACCAGACAGACTCGCCTGGAAAGCCTCACGCGCAAATTGGCGCTCCATATAGTCGAGCAACGGCTTGGCTGGCCGCGGCAATTCAATACCCAAAACAGGCAGACGCCAGAGTATCGGCAATAGACAGCAGTCGACCAGACTTTGCTCATCACTGAGGAAAAAAGGTTTGTCGGCAAATAATGCAGAAACACCCGTCAGGCTCTCGCGCAACTCCTTGCGGGCTTGCACGCGCGCCGGCTCCTTGGTCCGCGAATCAAGAATCAGGTCGACCAGCGCACACCAGTCGCGCTGAATACGATGAATCAGCAGACGGCTATTGGCCCGTGCCACCGGGTACACCGGCAACAGCGGCGGATGCGGATAGCGCTCATCCAGATATTCCATCACCACAGTCGAATCCCACAACGCCAGGTCACGATCGACCAGGGTTGGCAGGCTGCCGTAGGGGTTCACTTCGATCAGCTTCGGCGGCTGACGGCCCGCCTCCACACTGATGATCTCGGCGCTGACACCTTTCTCTGCGAGTACAATGCGCACTCGGTGGGAATAGTGGTCGGCGGGGTCGGAGTAACAGGCCAACCGATTGGTCACGCCCATGGCGGTCCTCCTCGCTTGTTGAAATTATCGGGAGCGGAAAAACGAACGCGCCCAAGGAAAGCCTCTGATAACCACAGGCCAGGTGACAGGCAAGGTCATTGACCCCGCCTGTCACCCGCCCTGCACTGTTACCTTTTCAGAGACACCCTTGGGCGCGCACGATTAACAGCATTGCGTGTAACTATATCAGTGCACATCTTTCCAGTATTCGCGCTTGAGCAGATAAGCGAATACAAAAAGGAAGGCCAGGTAGATCAGCACGTAAGTACCGATGCGCTGATGCTCCAGCTTCACCGGGTTGGCCGAGTAGGCCAGGAAGGTCACAAGGTTCTTGATCTTCTCATCGAACTGCTCTTCAGTCAGGGCGCCGGTTTTTGGCAGCACTGTCAGCTGGTCGCACGCTTCATGGGTCAAAGGCGTGCCGGTGAGCGGATCATACTGCTTCTTGCCGTCTTCGACGATCTGTACTTGCTTGCAACCGATAACCTGACGACCCTGCAACGGTGCCAGCACGTTGGGCATGCCCACGTTCGGGAACACTTTGTTGTTCACACCCCAAGGGCGCGACGGGTCTTCGTAAAAGGCACGCAGGTAGCTGTACAGCCAGTCTGTGCCACGCACACGGGCTACCAGCGTCAAGTCCGGCGGTGCAGCACCGAACCAGGCCTTGGCGTCGTTGGGCTGCATGCCGATTTTCATGTGGTCGCCAATCTTGGCACCGGTGAACACCAGGTTATCGAGCATGACCTCATGGGGAATGCCCAGGTCATCAGCGACCCGCTCATAACGCTGGAACTTGGCACTGTGACAACCCATGCAGTAGTTGGCGAACGTACGCGCACCATCCTGCAGGGCCGCCTTGTCAGAAACATCGATGTCGACCTTGTCGAGCTGCACGCCTTGCTCTGCCGCAAAGGAGAACACAGGCATTACCGCGAACATCAATACAGCAAATAGCTTTTTCATCAGCCAGTCACCCTTTCCGGAACCGGTTTGGTCTTCTCAAGCCTGGTGTAGAACGGCATCAGAATGAAGTAGGCGAAGTACAGGAACGTACACACCTGCGACAGCAGCGTGCGGCCCGGGGTAGGAGCCAAGACACCCAGCACACCCAGAATCACGAAGGAGATGCAGAACACCCACAGCCATACCTTGCTCATCCAGCCTTTGTAGCGCATGGATTTGACCGGACTGCGGTCAAGCCACGGCAACACGAACAGCACGGCAATCGCGGCGCCCATGGCAATCACGCCAAGCAGCTTGTCCGGGATGGCACGCAAGATCGCGTAGAACGGCGTGAAGTACCAGACAGGGGCAATGTGTTCCGGCGTTTTAAAGGCGTTAGCCTGTTCAAAGTTCGGTTTTTCCAGGAAGTAACCACCCATTTCCGGGAAGAAGAACACAATCGAGCAGAAGATAAACAGGAATACCACTACGCCGACGATATCTTTCACGGTGTAGTACGGGTGGAAGGGAATGCCATCCAGCGGTATGCCGTTTTCGTCTTTGTGTTTCTTGATATCCACGCCGTCCGGGTTGTTGGAGCCGACTTCGTGCAGGGCAAGAATGTGCAGCACCACCAGGCCCAGAATTACGATAGGCAAGGCCACGACGTGAAGGGCAAAGAAGCGGTTGAGGGTAATACCGGAGATCAGGTAGTCACCACGAATCCACTGGGTCAGGTCGTTACCGATAACCGGGATCGCACCGAACAGCGAAATAATCACCTGGGCGCCCCAGTAGGACATTTGCCCCCAAGGCAGCAGGTAACCCATAAAGGCTTCAGCCATCAGGGCCAGATAAATCATCATGCCGAACAGCCAGACCAGCTCACGGGGCTTCTGGTAAGAGCCGTAGAGCAGGCCGCGGAACATGTGCAGGTAGACGACGATAAAGAACGCCGATGCACCGGTAGAGTGCAGCAAGCGCAGGATTGAACCGTATTCGACGTCACGCATGATGTATTCGACAGAAGCAAACGCCTCTTCTGCCGATGGCGTGTAGCTCATGGTCAGCCACACACCGGTAACGATCTGGTTGACCAGAACGAGCAGTGCGAGAGAACCAAAGAAATAGAAGAAGTTGAAGTTCTTCGGAGCGTAATACTTGCTGAGGTGGTCTTCCCACATTTTGGTGGCGGGGAAGCGGGCATCTACCCAATCCATGAACTTGCTCATTACGCGTTCTCCCCATCGAGGCCAACGACGACAATGTTGTCCGTCTCATAGTAGTACGGCGGCACTGGCAGGTTCAGCGGCGCTGGCTGGGCCTTGTACACGCGGCCGGCCAGATCATAGTGCGAACCATGACAAGGGCAGAAATAGCCGCCTACCCAGTCCTTGCCAAGATCAACCGGCGCGACCTCGGGACGGAACGTAGGCGAGCAACCCAAGTGGGTGCAAATACCGATCAACAACAGAATTTCTGGCTTGATCGACCGCAGCTCCGGATTTACATAAGCAGGCTGATCAGATTGCTTGGAATCCGGGTCAGCAAGCTGCCCTTCAATCTTCTTCAGATTTGCCAGGATTTCCTCGGTGCGACGTACGATGAATACCGGCTGGCCACGCCATTCAGCAATCATTTGCTGACCTGGCTCAACCTTTGCAATATTCACTTTCACCGGTGCGCCAGCGGCTTTCGCCTTGGCACTGGGAAACCACGACCCCACGAACGGGACCGCCGCCCCCACCGCTCCTGCAGCACCCACCACGGATGTGGCTGCTACGAGGAAGCGACGCCGGCCGACATTTACGCCGTCATTGCTCATTCAGTCCTCTCCCATCAGCTTTGTGGCCTGTTAAATCAGGCATCTACTAAATATGCATCTATTACTTATAAAAATTTTGCAGAATGGTAATGAAAAGCCCCTAGTCTTACAAGGTAATTACCGCTCTGGGGCGGCTACAGGCCTTGTAGTATAGGCGTTTGCTGGATGTGGCAAGTTGTCACACCGCTAAATCATCGCCCATAAAAAAAGCCCAGCTCCCGAAGGAGGCTGGGCTTTTTTGAACGAAGCTGCGAATTAACGCTTCGAGTACTGCGGACGCTTACGCGCTTTACGCAGACCGACTTTCTTACGTTCAACTTCACGAGCATCGCGAGTAACGAAGCCAGCTTTGCGCAGAGCGCCACGCAGGGTTTCGTCATACTGCATCAGTGCGCGAGTGATACCGTGGCGGATTGCGCCAGCTTGACCACTTACACCACCACCGATCACGGTGACGTAGATGTCGAATTTCTCGACAGTCTCAGTCAGTTCCAACGGCTGACGAACTACCATGCGGGCAGTTTCGCGACCGAAGAAATTCTCCAGAGTGCGGTTGTTGATGGAGATGTTACCGGTACCCGGACGCAGGAAAACGCGAGCGGTTGCGGTTTTACGACGGCCAGTGCCGTAGTTTTGAGTCGCCGACATAATGAACTATTCCGTTAAAACTTCAGTTCTTGGGGCTGCTGAGCAGTATGAGGGTGAGCAGCGCCCGCATAGACTTTCAGCTTACGGTACATGTCGCGACCCAGTGGGTTTTTAGGCAGCATGCCTTTAACCGCGGTCTCGATCACGCGCTCAGGAGCTTTGGCGATCAGCTTTTCGAAGTTGATCGACTTAATCCCGCCCGGGAAACCGGAGTGAGAGTAGTACATCTTGTCAGTGGTTTTAGCACCAGTAACACGGATTTGCTCAGCGTTGATAACAACGATGTAGTCACCGGTGTCAACGTGCGGAGTGTATTCCGGCTTGTGCTTGCCACGCAGACGGCTCGCGATCTCGGTGGCCAGACGACCCAGGGTCTGACCAGCAGCGTCGACGACAAACCAGTCGCGCTTTACTGTTTCTGGTTTAGCAGTAAAAGTTTTCATTCTTTATAGCCTCAGGGGCCGCCCTGTAAATTAGACGGCGGATCTTACTGAATAGTGCGTACTTTGACAAGTCAAAGGCAGCCGGATACAGACGCTATCGGGGGCTCGGGTCAGCGCGTCCGTTCAACGGCAAGATTCTTCGGCAGGCGGCGCATCACTTCCACTGCAGAAAGAGGTGGGCAATTATCCAGATTGCGCAAAAAATTACAACCTGCTTTTATGTTTGTTTACCCGAAGGAGCACCCGATGGACTACCGAAAGCTTGGCCGTACCGATCTGAAAGTAAGCGCAATCGCCCTCGGGACCATGACCTGGGGTGAACAGAACACCCAGACCGAAGCCTTTGAGCAGATCGCCTGCGCCAAAAAAGCCGGCATCAACTTTATCGACACCGCCGAAATGTACCCGGTGCCACCCAAGGCCGAAACCTACGCCACCACCGAGCGTTTTATCGGTAACTGGTTCAAGGAACGCGGTGATCGTGCCGACTGGGTGCTGGCGAGCAAGATCGCCGGCCCCGGCAACGGCATCGACTACATCCGTGACGGCCACCTCAAGCACAACCGCAGCCATATCGTGCAAGCCCTGGACGCCAGCCTCAAGCGCCTGCAAACCGACTGGATCGACCTCTACCAGTTGCACTGGCCCGAGCGCAGCACCAACTTCTTCGGCCAGTTGGGTTACACCCACAACGCCGACGAAGACTTCACCCCGCTGGAAGACACTCTCGAGGCACTCGACGAGCAGGTCAGGGCCGGCAAGATCCGTCACATCGGCCTGTCCAATGAAACGCCGTGGGCCACCATGAAGTTCCTGCAACTGGCCGAAAGTCGCGGCTGGCCGCGCGCCGTATCGATCCAGAACCCCTACAGCCTGCTCAACCGCAGCTTTGAAGTGGGCCTGGCGGAAATCGCCATTCGCGAACAATGCGGCCTGCTCGCCTACTCGCCCCTGGCGTTCGGCATGCTCTCGGGCAAGTACGGTGGCGGCGCCCAACCACCAAAAGGCCGCCTGACCCTCTACAGCCGCTTCTCGCGCTATTCAAACCCGCAGGCCGTGGCTGCCAGCGAGCGTTATGTGGCACTGGCCCGCGAACATGGCCTGGACCCTGCGCAAATGGCCCTGGCCTTCGTCACCCGACAACCGTTCGTCACCAGCAATATCATTGGTGCCACGACCATGGAGCAACTCGAAAGCAATATCGCCAGCTTCGACCTGAAACTGTCGGATGAGGTGCTGGCCGGTATCGACGCCATCCACAAGGACCAGCCAAACCCGGCACCTTGACCCACCGCCCCCTTGCGGGAGCGGGCTTGCTCGCGATGCAGGCGACGCGGTGTTTCAGAGAAACCCCATGGATGCCATCGCGAGCAAGCCCGCGGCTACAAAAGCAGCAACCTCTGGACACACAGGAAAAAACATAAGACGATCCAGCCGTAAGTTGACCAATTTCACCTATAAGAATAATCAAAATATGTCTATGTCTAATCAACTCTCCACGCCGCTGCGGCGTGTCAGCATTTTGGCCATCGATCGGGTTTTCGCGTCGACCCTGATGCATGCCAAGGATTTCTTTCACCTCGCCAGCCTGCGTCACGGCAAGCAGCTGGGACAAGGCCTGACCCCCACTTTCGAGACACGCCTGGTCAGCCCCGACGGCAAACCGGCCACCAGCTTCAGCAATGTGGTGCTCCCTGTGGACGGCGGCCTGGAGGATAGCGACATCATTATCCTGCCGGCCTTCGGTGACGATTTCGACACCCTCTGCCAGCGCTATCCGCAAGTACTGCCCTGGCTGCGCGAACAGCATGCCCGTGGCGCTGTCCTGTGCGCTGAAGCCACCGGAGTCTTCTGGCTCGCTGAAGCCGGGCTGCTCGATGGCAAAGAGGCCACCACCTACTGGCGTTTCTTCGACACCTTTGCCCGGCGCTACCCCCTGGTGCACCTCAACCAGGACAAACACCTTACCGACGCCGACAACCTCTATTGCGCCGGCGGGCCTACCTCAGCCTGCGACCTCTACATTTACATGATCGAGCGTTTTTGCGGCGCCAATATCGCCCAGGCCGTGGCCCGCGACATCCTTTACGAAGTACAGCGCAATTACACCCCGGGGCGCATCGGCTTTGGCGGCCAGAAGCTGCACCAGGACGTGATCATCCTGCAAATCCAGCATTGGCTCGAAGAGCACTTCGCCGACAAGTTCCGCTTTGAAGATGTCGCCCGCGATCACGGCATGAGCATCCGCAACTTCATGCGCCGCTTTCAGCTGGCCACCGGCGACAAACCCTTGCACTACCTGCAACGCCTGCGCATAGAAACCGCCAAGGGCCTGCTCTCGGCCACCCGCAAAAGCATCAAGACCATCAGCTATGACGTGGGCTACGACGACGCAAGCTTCTTCGCGCGTCTGTTTCGCCAACACACAGAGCTTTCACCAAACCAGTATCGTCAGCAGTTCCTGCATGCAGGCCTCAATCAGGTCGCTTAAATCTAAGCGTTGTACTACACACCAAGCGGAACAATCTGATTTCTCCGCCAGCCCAAAAAGCCTCTGATGAAATGCCCTCCAACCAGGGGCACTCACAAGAAGAGGCTTCACCGGCCACTGGCGGAGGTACGCAGCATGGCGCAAAGACTCAATCACAACTCCCTGCCCATCCTTTCCATAGGAGCCCTGGGTGGCACCGTGAGCATGCGCACAACACAGCCCGGCTCAGGCGCTCAACCCGTGATCACTGGCGAAGCACTGCTTGACGGCATTTCGCAACTGCACGAAGGCCTGGACGTCCATATCGAGACCCTGTGCCTGGTTCCCAGCGCCTCCCTGGATTTCAATCTGCTGCTTGAAGTGCTGATATGGGCCCAGGAGCAAGTGAAGCTGGGCGCGCTGGGCATCGTCATCACCCAAGGCACCGACACCCTGGAAGAAACTGCATTCTTCCTTGACCTGTTATGGGATGCCGATGTGCCACTTGTGCTGACCGGCGCCATGCACCCCAGCGATCATCCCGGCGCAGATGGCCCCGCCAATCTGCTGGATGCCTCCAGGGTTGCGCTCGATACACAGAGCCGCAAGCGAGGCGTTCTAGTGGTAATGAACGGCCAGATTCACCAGCCGCTGCATGTGCGCAAATGCTCATCAATAACGCTGGACGCCTTCAACTCGCCGTTTTTCGGCCCTGCCGGGCTAATGCTCGAAAATCGCGTGCTTTATCTGCGCAAAGCCTGCGCACGCACTGTCCTGCCCATGCCCCGCAGCATTCATCACAAGGTCGCATTGCTGCCAGCAACACTGTCTGCCGACACGGTACTGCTGGAGCATGTGCTGGCCCTGGGGTATGACGCGCTGGTGGTCAGTGCTTTCGGGGCCGGGCATGTCAGTGTCGAATGGGTCGACCTGATCGAACAGGTCACCACGGAAATTCCGGTTCTGGTGGCGTCACGAACAGGTTCAGGCCCCACCGCCGAAGCGTCTTACGGGTTTATCGGCAGCGAGATGGACCTGATCGACCGCGGCGCGCTGATGTGCGGGTTTCTCTGCCCGTACAAGGCGCGGATCCTGATATGGCTGCTGATAGGTTGCGGGCATGCCCGCGACATTGCCAAGTACGTGCAGCGCCTGGGGTTCAAGGCCGCCGAGGCCTGAGGCGGGCATAAAAAAGGCCTGCAATGCAGGCCTTTTTTTTTGACTAGGGTTTGTGCGCCCGCGTCAGATATTCATGGGACTGCATTTCCAGCAAACGGCTGAGGGTACGCTGGAACTCGAAGTTCAGGCGCCCGCCCTTGTAAAGGTCTTTCAGCTCGACTTCAGCCGAGATGATCAGCTTGACGTTGCGGTCGTAAAACTCATCGACCATGTTGATAAAGCGTCGGGCGATGTCGTCCGTTTTCACTTCCATCTGCTCTACACCGCTGAGGATTACAGCGTTGAAGATCTTGCCAAGCTCGATGTAATCATTCTGGCTGCGCGGGCCGTCGCACAACTCGCGAAACTCGAACCAGGCCACATCATCACAGGTACGCAAGGCACGGATGGTGCGGTTCTCGATGATCAGATCATCGTTTTCGATCGCCCTGTTGGAGTTGTGAGTCAGCGCCTTGAAGCTTTCTCTCAAGCTCTTCTCGGACTCTTCGTTCAACGGAAAGTGAAACAGTTCGGCCTGCTCAAGGTGACGCAAGCGATAGTCGACGCCGCTATCGACGTTGACGATTTCGGTGTTCTGCTTGATCAGCGCAATGGCGGGCAAGAAGCGCGCACGCTGCAAGCCGTCCTTGTACAAACCGTCAGGCACAATGTTCGACGTAGCCACCAGGGTGACACCGTTTTTGAACAGTTCTTCCATCAAGGTGCCGAGAATCATGGCGTCGGTAATGTCCGACACAAAGAATTCATCAAAGCAGATCACCCGCGCCTCGTCAGAAAAACGCTTGGCGATAATGGTCAGCGGGTTCTTTTCGCCATTGAGGGTGCGCATTTCTTCATGCACGCGCTTCATGAAGCGGTGGAAGTGGGTACGCACCTTCTCCTTGAACGGCAGGGCATCGAAAAACGTATCGACCAGATATGTCTTGCCACGGCCTACACCGCCCCAGAAGTAGAGGCCCTTGACCGGCGTCTGCTCCTTTTTGCCGAACAGCTTGCCGAAAAGGCCCGGCTTGCTCTGCGAGGAAGCGACCAAGTCGTCGTACAGGCGCTGCAAATGGCGCACAGCGTTTTCCTGCGCGGCATCGTGGAAGAAGTCCGGGCGTTTCAGATCTGCTTGATATCGTTCTAGAGGCGTCATAATTCGTTAGCAAGGCAACAAAAACGGGCCGACACTGTAGCGACGACCCTTGGGAATGGCAATCAAACCTGAGACGAAACGTCGCACTTTCTCAGTCTTGAACGGGTACCAGCGCAAGGCGCAACGCTTCGATTGCCTCATCTCTGGCTGTGGCATCGGCAAATACCGGGCTGTCAGCCACGCAGGTGTCGCCCAGCCAGACACTGAAGCTCAACGCGTCACTGCGCACATCCAGAGGCTCGCCGGATTGCAGCTGCTTGGTCACCTGACCGGCGGTTTTACCGTCGGCAAAGCTGCGCGACAGCAGCAATTGTTCGCCAGCAGCGGCCAGCAGGCGGAAACGGAAGCTGCCGTCTTCGTCGCGGAAGCTGACAAAGCGCGGGCCCTTGGCGGCTTTCTTTTTGCTCGCAGCAGTGGTTTGCGCGGCACTGACAAACGAGCGCAAGCCAACGGCTTCACGCAATTCGACAAGGAAAGGCGCTGCGATCTTGCGAGCTTTTTGGGCGCCAGCCAGCAGGATGTCTTCCATATCATCAGGACGCGACATCAAGTCGTGGTAACGCTCGCGGGACTCGCCCAGCTCGGCGTCCAGCAGCTTGAACAGGCGCTCTTTCGCTTCGCCCCAGCCCAGGCCCTGCAACAGCTCGCTGCGGAACTCAACCGACTGCTCAGGCGTGGAGAATGCCTGGTACAGGGTGAACAGGTGCGAGTTGTCCGGATCCTTCGCCTCGCCCGGTGCACGGGAGTCGGTAACGATGCGCGAAATCGCGCTTTTCATGTCCTTGGCGCTGCTGAACAACGGAATGGTGTTGTCATAGCTCTTGGACATCTTGCGACCGTCCAGACCCGGCAAAGTGGCCACGCTTTCTTCGATCAGCGCTTCGGGCATGGCGAAAAACTCTTTGCCATTGCCGAACAGGTGGTTGAAGCGCTGGCCAATGTCACGGGCCATTTCAACGTGCTGGATCTGGTCACGCCCCACAGGCACCTTGTTGGCATTGAACATCAGAATGTCCGCAGCCATCAGCACCGGGTAGCTGTACAGGCCCATGGTGATGCCCGCATCCGGGTCTTCGCCGTTTTCCAGGTTCTTGTCTACCGAGGCCTTGTAGGCATGGGCCCGATTGAGCAGGCCCTTGGCCGCTACGCAGGTCAGCAGCCAGGTCAGCTCGGGGATTTCCGGAATATCGGACTGACGGTAGAAGGTCACACGCTCGACATCAAGGCCGGCCGCCAGCCAGGTTGCAGCGATTTCCTGACGCGAACGCTGGATGCGCAGCGGGTCATCGCACTTGATCAGGGCATGGTAGTCAGCCAGGAAGTAAAACGAATCGGCGTTGGGGTCGCGGCTGGCCACGATCGCAGGGCGGATGGCCCCGGCGTAGTTGCCCAGGTGCGGCGTACCGGTGGTGGTGATGCCGGTGAGGATACGAGTACGAGAGGTCATGGGTAATCGCTTATCAGGCTGCAATCAATTCGAAAGGCGTGGCGCTACCAACTCTTTGAGCTCGGGCAGCTTGCCGTGAAAAAAGTGTCCGCATTCTGCCACTTTCAGCAGCTCATGGGGGCGCGACAGGTCGTTTGACCAGTTATAGACCAGCTGCGGGTCGATCACTTCGTCGGTTTCAGGCTGGATAACGGTCAGCGGGCAGTTATGTGGCAAGGCATCTTCGTCACGCAAACGCATCACCGCAGGGGCGATCATAAACACGCGCTCAAGCTTTTCGCCCTGGGCTTCAAGGCGACCACCCAGGCTGGCGGCAACAAAACCACCAAACGAAAAACCGAACAGGGTGATCGGCAAGTCAGGGTGTCTGGCGCGCAACCACCGGGCTGCTGCAAAGGCATCGTCGACTTCGCCGGTGCCCATATCGTGGCTGCCTTCACTGGCGCCGGTGCCGCGGTAATTAAATCGCAAGGTAATCAGGCCAGCATCGCGGGCAGTGCGTTGCAAGGTCGAAACCACTTTATTCATCATGGTGCCGCCCTGTACCGGATTGGGGTGACACAGCAGCGCAAGGCCCTTTGGCTCAGCACAATCAAGGTACAAGGCTTCCAGTTGGCCGACCGGGCCAGCAATTACTACGGGGGTTTCGCGGGTAAGCAAGAGGGAACTCCGTGACCTCAGATTGGGTCGACTCGTCTAGCTGATAGATTCTGTCTGACATATTTGCGAGTGCATCGCGGTATACAGCGCAGGTCCGAGCCGTTAACGTAAAGCAAAGCCGTTTATAGAGGAAGGACTCGTGGAACACTCGCTCTTGATTTGGTTGTTGCCGACTCTCGCCCTGGTTGCCGGTGTCGCCATTGGTTTTCTGGTTGCTCGTCTGCTGCCCAATGCCGTGCCTAACCGCACGCAGCGTCAGCTGGACGACATCCAGGAACGTTTTGACAGTTACCAAAGTGAAGTGGTTACCCACTTCAACACCACCGCCAACCTGGTGAAGAAACTCACACAGAGCTATCAGGACGTGCAAGAACACCTCGCCGAGGGCGCCAACCGTTTGGCCCTGGACGAGCAGACTCGCCAACGCCTGCTGGCTGCCCTGCACCCGGATGTGCCACAACCGCATCGCGAGCGCATCACCCCGCCGCACAGCACCGAGCCGCCATTGGACTACGCACCAAAAAGCCCGAACGGTCCTGGCATGCTGGATGAGCATTACGGCCTGAAGAAGTAATTTCCCAGCCGGATGCCCAATAAAAAGCCCCGCGATCTGCAAGGATCGCGGGGCTTTTTGTTGTGTGTCTTGCGCCCCCCCGTAGCCGCTGCCGCAGGCTGCGTTCGACGACGAAGTCGTCGCAATATCAGCCAAACCCCGCACTCAGGGTTTACGACTGCTGCGCAGCCGAACGCAGCCTTCGGCAGCTGCTACGAGGTAATGATCAAGGGTACTGCTGCACCTGACCCGGCTGCTGGTATTGCATGCCCGGGATTGGCGCCAGTGTCACTTGTACGCGACGGTTCTGTGCGCGGCCATCTGCGGTGGCGTTGCTGGCAATCGGATCAGCCGGGCCCATACCTTTGACTGACAGGTACTGGCCGCTCACACCTTGAGACGTCAGGTAGGTCGCTACGCTTTGCGCACGCTGCTGGGAAAGCTGCATGTTGTAGTTGTAGTTACCGGTGTTGTCGGTGTAACCCACGATCTGGATCAGGTTCTGGTTGTTGAACTGCTTGAGCGAATTCGCCAGGTTGTTCAGCGGCTGATAGAAGCTGGGCGCAATGTTGGCCGAGTTGGTCGCGAAGGTAATGTTGCCTGGCATCACCAGGGTGATGTTGTCGCCCTGACGCTGAACTTCAACGCCCGTGTTGGCCATGCTCGCACGCAGGGCTGCTTCCTGCTTGTCGGCGTAATAGCCATAACCGGCTGCACCCAGGCCTGCCACGGCAGCACCGATCAGCGCGCCCTTGCCACGGTTGTTATGGTCGATGGCAGCACCCGCCACAGCACCCGCCAGAGCCCCCAGGCCACCGTAGGTGGCAGTCTTGCTCAAGCCCGTCCCGGAAGACCCCTGGCCCTGGTTGTCATACGGGTTAGGCGTAGCGCAGCCAGCCAGCAAGGCCACCGCACTTGCAGCAACAATCAAACGACGCGAAATGAACATGGTGAAGCTCCTGATCAATCTTTCTAGGGGCAAAGGCCATTGGCATTAGACCTTTATAAATCTTGGAACACGACCAACGGTAAAAATTCCTTGGGTCGTAAACATTCGCACCCCACAAACAATAGTCGCCCGAACGCCTCCCAACAAATTCCGGCCTAGAACTTCACACCCATCGTCAGCGCCACAAAGTCGCGGTCACTGAGGGTGTTGTAGCGCCCACCAAAAAAATTGGTGTACGACAGGCTGCCGGTGTAGGTGCTTTGATAGTCACCCTCCAGCCCCAGGGAGATGGCTTTGCGGCCCTCTTCGAAGCTGGCATCGGGCCCCGGCGAATAGCCGCTGACATCATGGGACCAGCCCAGATTGGGCTTGAGGTTCACCCCGGGAACAACGCTTCTGTATTCCCACACGGCGCGACCACGGTAGCCCCAGGAGGTGGCCGTGGTGAAGCCGTCATTACCTTCAGAGCCAAACACCGGATCACGCCCGTAACGCAGCCCTGAAGGGCTATCCAGGCCACCAACCCGGGTCACCCCCACTTCACCGGTCACGGTCAGGTGATCGGCACCCATCGCGTTGTCGAACACATGGCTGAGGGACGTCTGGAACCGGGTGACTTCCTTGCGCCGATAGCCCTGCACATCTGCGTCGGGAGTGACGCTCAGTGGCGATGCATCGGCAAGCCCGGGCAGCAACGTGACATTGGCGTACAGCAAGTCGTTGCTGTTGAGTTGCACCGGCGCATTGGGACGGTAACTCAACTCGCCCTTCCAGGCCGTGCCTGTGGATAAAGTGGTGGAGAAGCTCAGGCCGTAAAGGCGGATGTCTTCAGGGTATTCAACGTAATAGCCCGAATTGCCGGCAACAACCATCGGCGCCAGCCCTCCGGCGCCTGCTGCCGCCTTATAGGCCGACTGCGGCGCCGCGCTGGCGCTGAGGATCGGGTCGCGACTGTGGTAGTTCATGAAGTAGGCACCGAACTCGGTGCCCAGCGGCTCGAACACATAGTGCATGGCCACCCCGAACTGCCCGCTGTTGCGCGCATAACGATTGGCGCCACGGCGTACCAGCACGCCCTCCTCGTTCACCTCAACCCCGGCACCGGTCAGCGCGGCGAGGTCGGCCACATCGAGTGCCGAACGCTTGCTCATGACCCGGTAATTGCCGCTGCAGCCGTCAGCCATCACGTCTGACCGGGAGAAAAACGTCCCGCAGTTGTCCGCTTCGGACGGCTCCCAATCCAGCTGATAAAAGGCTTCAGCCGACAGGTTGTCGGTCAGGTTTTGCGAGAGATAGAACAGGTTGACCGGCACCAGGCCATCTTTGAACTCAGTGCCAGGCCGACGATAGGCGGCAGGGTCGGTGGGGTTGATCGCATTGATGCCGCCACCGATAAACGCACTTTCGCCCCAACTGACCACCTGTTTACCCAAGCGGACTGCGCCGGGCTGATCGGCAATGGCGTAGTTGTGGTAAACGAACGCATCGAGCAGTTGCGCGCCGGCCGATTGCGCACTGGCTCGGCGGCCTGAGTCACTGATGGGCTTGAAGGGGCGGCTGTCGTCCTGCAACTCGAAGTCATACCAATACTTGCCACGCACATACAGGCCGCTGTCGCCGGACTTGAGTTCCAGTGCGTGCATGCCGGTAAAGATTTTCGAAAAAGTTTCGCCGCGTTTAAAGTTAAGGCGGCCATCGTCAGAAATGGCCGATTGCCCCGTGCCGCCATTGTTGGCGCCTATCAGTTTGCTGTCGGCCCTGGCGGTGGACCAACTGGCGCCGATGGACAGCTCGGTATCGATCTGCCCCTCAACCGGGCCGAGATTGAAGCTCACGCCCCAAGCGGACGTCGACGCAAGGCTGACTGCCAGCGCCAGCCTGGCGCGACGCCAGGACCGGTGGACTGAGGACATCGATACTTCTCCGTGGGCACACTGCAATAAGCCCGCAAGGATGAAGCAAATCCAGATTTTGACAAGAACCCGACCATCTCCCCGTAGCTGCTGCCGGACGCAGCCTTCGTTCCTCGGCAGCTGCTACGGAACCGAGGTGTGTCAATGCATCTCGGTAAACGCCAGTTTCACGCCCAATGCCACCAGTACCGCGCCCATGGTGCGGTCAAACCAGTGACCCATGCGGGCAAAGCCTGTACGCACGCGCTGATGGCTGAACAGCATCGCGACCATGCAGAACCACACACCGGTTGCCACTGCCAGGTACACGCCATAACCGGCCTGGATCGACAGTGGGGTGTGCGGGTTGATCACCACGGTAAACAGCGACAGGAAAAACAGCGTCGCCTTGGGGTTCAGGCCGTTGGTCACAAAGCCCGACGTGAAAGCCCCGCGTGCCGTGCGCTCGCCCACCGGCAAGCTGGCCGCCAACGCCGCAGGATCGGCCGGTTTGGCCCGCAGTGCCTTGATGCCGATATACAGCAGATAAGCCGCTGCCAGCCATTTCAGGGCGTTGAACAGCACAATCGATTGCGACACGATGATGCCGATACCCAGCAATGAATAGCCGACATGGACAAAAATCGCCGTGCCCACACCAAACGCGGTAAACATCCCGGCACGGCGGCCGTGAGTGACGCTCTCGCGCACTACCACGGCAAAATCAGGCCCGGGGCTGGCCACCGCCAACAGGTGAATCAAGGCTACGGTCAAAAATTCTGTCCAGTACATGCACGGCTCCATTACAAATTGTTTCTTCTGTTAGGCTCGCCACATTACGCCTTCATTTCACAGCACAAAAGGTACAGTTGATGACTAACACTCAGCGCGCCGTATTCCTTGATTACACCTCACTGGACCTGGGCGATCTCGACCTCGACCCGCTGCGTCGCAGCTTCGGCGACTTGCAGCTGTGCGCAGACACCACGCCAGCCAATGTGATCGAGCGTCTGCAAGGCGCCAGTGTGGCCATCAGCAACAAAGCGCTGCTCAACGCCCAAACCCTGGCTGCCTGCCCGGACCTGAAGTTGATTCTGGTAGCGGCCACCGGCACCAACAACGTCGACCTTGAGGCCGCCCGAGCCCTGGGGATCACCGTGGCCAACTGCCAGGGCTACGGCACGCCATCGGTGGCGCAGCACACCCTCGGCCTGCTGCTGGCACTGGCTACGCGCCTGGTCGATTACAACAAGGCCGTGGCCGACGGCCAGTGGCAGCAAGCGAAGCAGTTCTGCCTGCTGGACTTCCCGATTGTCGAGCTGGAAGGCAAGACCCTGGGCCTGTTCGGTCACGGCGAGCTGGGCAGTGCGGTCGCGAAACTGGCCGAAGCCTTCGGCATGCGCGTGCTGATCGGCCAGATCCCGGGGCGCCCGGCCCGTGCCGGGCGCCTGACGCTGGACGAACTGCTGCCCCAGGTCGACGCGCTGACCTTTCACTGCCCGCTCACCGAGCATACGCGTAATTTTATCGGCGCCCGCGAACTGGCACTGCTCAAACCCGGGGCCTTTGTAGTCAATACCGCACGTGGCGGCATGATCGACGAACAGGCACTCGCCGACGCCCTGCGTAGCGGCCATCTGGGTGGCGCGGCCACCGACGTGCTCAGCGTCGAACCACCACGCGACGGCAACCCATTGCTGGGGGCCGACATTCCGCGCCTGATCATCACCTCGCACAGTGCCTGGGGCAGTCGTGAAGCACGCCAGCGCATCGTCGGCCAACTGGCGCAAAATGCCGAAGCGTTCTTCAACGGTACAGCGCTGCGGGTCGTCAGTTGATAGACTGCGCCCCTTTTTGAGGAGCAGATTATGGATCCGCGCAGTGAAGTACTGCTTCGTCAGCCTGAATACTTTCAAGGCTCGGTGCTATTGGTCGGCTTGCCCGCTGACGAACTGCTGGGCGAACTGCCCGATGCCCATGGCTGGTGCTGGCATGCCGGCGACCAGGCCGCGCTCGACGCCCGCTTTGCCGGGCGTGTGCAGTTCGGTGTCGATATCCCTGAGCGGGCGTTCGACACCGCCGTGGTGTTCCTGCCCAAGTCCAAGGAACTGAGCGACTACGTGCTCAAGGCCGTGGCCGCCCGCCTGCCGGGTGCCGACGTGTTTCTGGTCGGTGAAAAAAAGGGTGGCATTGAAGGCGCGTCCAAGCAACTGATCCCGTTCGGCAAGCCGCGCAAACTCGATAGCGCGCGGCATTGCCAGCTGTGGCAAGTGACGGTGGATAACGCCCCGCCCGTGCCGGTACTGCACGACCTGGCGCAACATTACGAACTGCCGCTGCCCGAAGGCCCGCTCAAGGTCGTGAGCCTGCCGGGCGTGTTCAGCCACGGTCGCCTGGATCGCGGCAGCGCCCTGCTGCTTGAGCATCTGGACAAGTTGCCCAGCGGCCACGTGCTGGACTTCGGCTGCGGTGCGGGTGTGCTCGGGGCTGCGGTCAAGCGCCGCTACCCGCACAACAACGTCACCCTGCTCGACGTGGATGCCTTCGCCACCGCCAGCAGCCGTTTGACCCTGGCGGCCAACGGTCTGGAAGGGGAAGTGATTACCGGCAACGGCATCGACGCCGCGCCCATGGGTTTGAACACGATTCTGAGCAACCCGCCGTTCCACGTGGGGGTGCATACCGATTACCACGCCACCGAAAACTTGCTGCAAAAAGCAGTGAAACATCTGAAATCAGGTGGCGAACTACGGATTGTCGCCAACAGCTTCCTGCGATATCAACCGCTGATCGAAGAGCATTTCGGTGCCTGCACGGTCAAGGCCGAGGGCCAGGGTTTCCGGATTTACAGCGCCAAGCGCCGTTGAGCCTGCGGAAAAATAAGAGCTTGCCGGATCGGATTTGCCTAGGCAGAATCCGCTCCGTCCTAGGGGAGTAGTCTCCCACGAGCGTCAAGCTCGTCCGGCATACGTCAACATACTTGGTCAACAGACCATGGCGTATGCGACCCAGGTGTCCGCACAGACGGACCGGGGTTTGACAAGACCTATGACACGAACACCTTACCCGGGGCGGGGAGGCTGTACGTGTCATAGCCGTGTCGACCCGCCCCTGGAAACCACCTGATGATGCTCGATTCCCTGCTTGTCCCTACTGCAATCGTTGCCTTGGCCGAAATCGGCGACAAGACGCAACTGCTCGCCCTTATTCTGGCCGCACGCTTTCGCAAACCCTGGCCGATAATCGCCGGTATCGTGGTCGCGACCCTGGCCAACCATGCCGCCGCCGGTGCTGTAGGCGCCTGGTTCAGCACGTTCTTCAGCGACGCCATGCTGCACTGGATCCTCGCCGCGAGCTTTACCGCCACCGCGCTGTGGACCCTGGTGCCGGACAAGATGGACGACGACGAAGCCAGCACCGCACGCAAGTACGGGCCGTTCGTGACCACATTGATCACCTTCTTCATTGCCGAAATCGGTGACAAGACCCAGGTGGCGACGGTGATGCTCGCCGCACAATACCCGGATCTGTGGCTGGTGATTATCGGTACAACCCTGGGCATGCTGATTGCCAACGTGCCGGTGGTTTTAGCGGGCAACTTTGCCGCTGACAAACTGCCGTTGACCCTGATCCGCAGACTGGCTGCCACCGCGTTCGTGGTACTGGCTGTAGTGGCCGTGTACAAGGCGATGCAGATCAGCGGCTGGGTGTAACCCACACTTTGTGTGGAAGCGGGCTTGCTCGCGATACAGGCACTGCGGTCTTTCAGTTGAACCGCGTAGACGCCATCGCGAGCAAGCCCGCCCCCACAACAAGCGTCACGATTTCGGCGCTTGCTGATACAGCGGCATCACCTTCGGAATGGCCGCCTCCAGCGCAGCAATCCGGCTGCTTGAAGCCGGGTGGGTGCTCATGAATTCAGGCGGCGCATTCTGTGATTGCTGAGCCATTTTCTGCCACAGGGTGATCGCCGCATTCGGGTTGTAGCCCGCACGGGCTGCCAGCTCCAGACCGATCAGGTCCGCTTCGTTTTCATTGCTGCGGCTGTTGGGCAAGGTCAGGCTGTAGTTCACCACCGTGTCGGCCAGGCCCAGGCTGTCCTGGCCCAGGCCCAACAAGGCGCCAGCACCCTGCTTGGCGATTTCGATGCCATAGGCCTTGGACATGGATTCACGCCCGTGCTCACGCAAGGCGTGGGCGATTTCATGGCCCATGATCGCGGCAATTTCATCGTCACTCAGTTTGAGTTGCTCGATGATCCCGCTATAAAAGATGATCTTGCCGCCAGGGCCGCAGTTGGCGTTGAGCTCGTCACTCTTGATCAGGTTGACTTCCCAGTTCCATTGCGCGGCATCCGGGCGAAAGGCCGGCGCCTGGGCAATCAGTCGGTTGGCGATCGCCTGCAGGCGCCTGGCGTTGGCGCTGGTCTTGTCCAGGACGCCCTTGGTGCCCGCCTCGCTGACGGTCTGTTGATACGACTGGGCGTACATCTGGTCAACCTGCTGGCTCGACAGCATGCTGAACATGTACTGCTTGCGCTCTACGCCCACGGCGCCGCCATTGGTGGTATTCACCGCCTGGCATCCACCCAGCAACAACCCGGCGCCCACGGCGCACACTACCGCTAACTTACCCATCAAAAATCTCCATAAAGATGGCGCGTATCGTATCTCAACCCGGCGTCAGGCACTCGGGCGCGTTGAGTTTTGGATCGTTGACCAGATTGGCCAGCGGTCTTTCTCGCAGCGGCATCTGCGCACTGGCCAGTAGCGCCTGCAAGGCCTGCAGCGGAGTCTGAGGGTCAAGCCAGGCCTGCTGGCCAGCCTCATCCAGAATCAGCGGGCGACGCTGGCTGGCCGCTGCCTGTGTAATCACGGCGGTGCTCAGCCACACATGCCCCTCAACGGGGTATGCCTCCCAGATACCGGCAAAAAACAGCGAGGAGCCTTCACCCGGCGTCAGCCAGTAGGGGCGTTTACGGGTCGTGCCGCGCCATTCATAAAAGCCGTTGGCCGGGATCAGGCAGCGGCGCTCACGCAAGGCATCGCGGAACATGGGCTGCTCGGCCACGGTTTCAGCACGGGCATGGGCCGGAGTCCGTGACAGGTCGGTCAGCCACGCCGGGGTCAGGCCCCAGCGCGCTCGCGCCAGCTCTCGCTGGCCAGGCTCAGCACCGGCGCGCAGAATCAATACCGAATCATTCGGCGAAATATTCCACTGGGCCTGCTGATCCGCCGGGAAACCGGGCAAGGCTGCAAATGCAGGGTTCCAGCGAAACAGGGCAAAACGTCCACACATGGGGCAGCACAACTCTTCTTTTGTATAGCAATGAATAAACCGTCGCTGGCATCAGCAATCCAGCACATCGGGGAAACTCTCAGGCTCATCACCAGCCACCGGTGACGCGGCATTGTACGCATCGATCAACTCCCGTGCGTATTGCGCCCGATCATTGGCCACCGCCAGGCCGAGCAAGCCGAACACCGGCAGCTCCCCCGTGGCGCCGACCAGATCACGGCCCTGTAGCCGGGCCTCGACCCCTTCACTGGCCAGCATGCCCAGCAACAGTTCGGCTTCCATCAGGTTTTCCGGCTCGTAGATGCGTTGCATGGTCTTCACTCACTACTCATTCTCGGTATGCACATCGAGCATCCATTCATGGCCATCGGTCTGAAGGTGAAAAAGGATCGGCCGACAGCACACCGGGCAGTCTTCGATGTAGCTCTGATCACCCCCCGACAGGTCGAGCACCGCTTCAGCCGGCTCGCCGCAATAGGGGCATTCATAGTGTTCAGTTTCAAGCATCGCGGTCTCCAGAGTGACTTGTGCGTATAATCGCCGGTCTATTAGCAGGGCTATTATTTTTGCCCTGCCCTGCGTACCAACCCTAGTCGTTTCCAACAAGAGAGCATGATGGGCCAATTCGATAGCATCCGACCTTACGACGACGCCGAAGTACCAGCAGTGCTGGCCCGGCTGCTCAGCGACAAGGCGTTTCTGGATATCCTGACCCACTTTCGCTTTCCGCGCCTGGCTGGCGCTTTCGGTTGGCTGTTAAAACCACTTATAGCTCATCGCCTGCGCAAAGAGTTCGCCAGCGTCAATTCGGTCGCGGCCCTGCAGGACAAGGTCGAGGTGTACGTCGATCGCACCATCGAACATGCCACCGACGGCGTAACCTATACCGGCGTCGAGCAACTGAAATCCGGCAGCGCCTACCTGTTTCTGGCCAACCACCGCGATATCGTGATGGACCCGGCGTTCGTCAATTACGCCGTGTACCACGCCGGCCTGCCAACGCCGCGCATCGCCATTGGCGACAACCTGCTGCAAAAGCCGTTTGTCAGCGATCTGATGCGCCTGAACAAGAGCTTTATCGTGCACCGCTCGATCACCGGGCGCCGGGAAAAGCTCGCGGCTTATCAACTGCTGTCGGCATACATCAACCACTCGATCCGCAACGACTGCCAGTCAATCTGGATCGCCCAGGCTGAAGGCCGGGCCAAGGACGGTGATGACCGTACCGATTCGGCGATCCTCAAGATGTTTCATATGAGCCGTAAAAACGAGCCGTTTGCCGAGGTCATTCAGTCATTGAACCTGACCCCGGTTTCCATCAGCTACGAATACGACCCCTGTGACCAGGCCAAGGCCCGCGAGCTGTTTATCCGCGCCACTACCGGCACCTACAGCAAGGCTCCTGGCGAGGACGACACCAGCATCGCCAACGGCATTACCGGCTACAAGGGTCGCGTGCACGTGAACTTCGGGGCGCCGGTGACCGAGTTGTTCGAAGACAGCAAATTGCTGGCCGCCGAAATGGATCGTCATATCCTCGGTGGCTACCGCCTGTTCCCCGCGCACTACCTGGCGTATGCGCAGTGGAGCGACCACGACCCCGAGTTACAAGTGCCGACGGCCGCAGAGGTATTCGGTGCCGAAGAACTGGCCAAGGCCCAGGAAGAATGGCAACGCCGCCTGGACGCCTGCCCGGCCGAGCACCGTCCGTATCTGGTGCTGCAATACGCGATGCCGGTGCGTAACCAGTATCGGATCAAGGCTGGCCTGGCGCTGTAACCCAATAAACCCGTGGGAGCGAGCCTGCTCGCGAAGGTCTGTCTCTTATACACATCT
>NZ_JASJWL010000028.1:0-59285 GCF_035019225.1 Pseudomonas sp. CCC4.1
AGATGTGTATAAGAGACAGGATTCGCATCGATAAATCGACGAACGGCACTTTGTTGCCGATATTCCTGCGTATGCTCCGAAGGCTCTGAATCAAGCCTTTGAGCCCAAATAGGGAGCCGATCATGCTGACACGGACGGTGTTGCTGGCCAGCACGCTGCTGACCAGCACCATTGCAGACGCACAGGTGTTTTCCCGCGAGCTGGGCGACTTCGACCTGAAGCTGGCCACCCAGCCCAGCCGCAGCATGGCCCAGGGCCTGGTCAAGCCCACCAGCCCCGGCTCGACCTTTCATGGCGGCCTGGATCTGACCCACGACAGCGGCTGGTATGTCGGGCAATGGGCGCCAACCATGGGCATCAAGCCTGGCAGCAACCTGGAAGTGGATTCGTATCTGGGTTACAAGCGCCCCTTTGACCAGACCCTGAGCTATGAGCTGGGGGTGATCCATTACAGCTACCCCAAAGTCGACTCACTGGACAGCCAGCAGATCTTTGCAGGCCTCACCGTGCTGGGCACGCGCTTTGGCGCCGCCTTCAGCAATGATCCGGGGCGCCGCGACAGTACATTGTTTGCCGATCTGGGGGTCAACCAGCCCTTTGGCATCGGCGTAAGCATGAAATACACCACCCACCAACTGGGCTCACCGGTGTCCATTGCCGACGGTGGCAGCGTACGCGCATTCAATGACTGGTCGATCAAACTCTCGCGCCCCTGGATGGGCATTGACCTCAACGTGATCTACAGCGATTCCAGCCTGGACGGCAGCGACTGCTCTGCCTACTCAGGGCAGAACACCCAGTGTGATGGCTTACTGACATTTAAGGCCGAGCGGACGTTCTACTGAAACGCCCGGGTTTTGTCGGAGCGGGCTAGCTCGCGATGCAGACGGCGCGGTTTCCCAGTCACCCCACGATGACACCATCGCAGGCAAGCCAGCTCCTGCAGACATTGCGGCGCTCACAAAATCTGCGGCGTTTCAGGCAACAAAAAACCCGGCGCAGGCCGGGTTTTTTGTGAGCCATGCCAGCGATTTACTCAGCCGCTGGTGCTTCTGGCTTGCGGCGCTTGAGCGGCGCCATGCCGTCCTTGCTGACCAACGAAAGAGCGTCGGTCTTCGGGCGGTTGGCGATCTTGCGCTTGGTCGGTGCCTTGGCGCCCGACTTCTTCTTGACGCCCTTGGCGTCGGTCTTTTTCTTCTTCACACCAACAGCCTTACCCGAAGCCTTGACGTTTTTCGGGCCGCCGTAGACGCCTTTGACTTCCTTGATGGTACGGCGCTCGAAGCTTTGCTTCAGGTAGCGCTCAATGCTGGACATCAGGTTCCAGTCACCGTGGCAGATCAGCGAGATCGCCAGGCCATCATTGCCCGCGCGGCCAGTACGACCAATACGGTGAACGTACTCGTCGCCGCTGCGAGGCATATCGAAGTTGATCACCAGATCCAGGCCTTCAACGTCCAGACCACGGGCCGCCACGTCGGTAGCCACCAGAATCTTGACGCCGCCCTGCTTCAGGCGATCGATGGCCAGCTTGCGGTCTTTCTGGTCTTTTTCACCGTGCAAGACGAACGCCTTGTACTCCTGAGCCACCAGGCGACCGTAGATGCGGTCAGCCATGGCACGGGTGTTGGTGAAAACGATGGCTTTTTGATAAGTCTCGTTAGCCAGCAGCCAGTTAACAATTTGCTCTTTGTGCTGGTTGTGGTCTGCCGTGATGATCTGCTGACGCGTGGTGGCGTTCAACTGGCTGACCTGGTTGAGCTGCAAGTGCTCAGGGTTGTTCAGTACCTTGCCGATCATCTCACGCAGACCCGAACCACCGGTGGTGGCCGAGAACAGCATGGTTTGCTGACGGTTCGGGCACTCATCGACCAGACGTTGCACGTCTTCGGAGAAACCCATGTCGAGCATGCGGTCGGCTTCGTCGAGTACCAGAACTTCAACTTCTTTCAAGTCGAGGTTGCCGGCATTCAGTTGCTCGAGCAAACGGCCAGGGGTGCCGATCAGGATATCCGGCACCTTGCGCAGCATGGCCGCCTGAACCTTGAAGTCCTCACCGCCGGTGATCAGACCGGACTTGATGAACGTGAACTGCGAAAAACGCTCAACTTCTTTTAGCGTTTGCTGTGCCAGCTCGCGGGTCGGCAGCAAAATCAACGCTTTGATACTGACGCGGATTTTGGCAGGACCAATCAGACGATTCAGAATCGGCAGTACGAAAGCGGCAGTTTTGCCACTCCCGGTTTGAGCTGTAACCCGCAGGTCACGCCCTTCGAGCGCGAGCGGGATGGCCGCTGCTTGCACAGGCGTAGGCTCGACAAATTTAAGCTCGGCCACAGCTTTAAGCAGGCGTTCGTGCAGGGCGAAATCGGAAAACACGGGTGCTACCTCGAAGAAATACAAAAAATCAGCGGCATAGAGTAACGGTTTCGAGCGCCAAGGCCGAGTTACTTTGCACGAACGGCGTGAAACAAATGGTTTTTTAGGGTCTTTAGTCCAATCAGGGCCCACAAATCGCCCTGAAGTGCTCTAATCCCATGGCCATTTATTACCGGATATCGTTTTAGCTTATGGATACTCAAGCACTCTGGAGCCAAATCCAGGACCTGTGGGCCAATCTGGATCAACATCCCTGGGTTTCGGCCATACTGGGCCTGATCGTTCTCGTGGGCGTCGCCCTGCTGGCCGGTCATATCGCACGCATTATTATCCTGCGCGTGACCAAAATGCTCGGCCGCCAACCGGCCCTGCACTGGATCAATGATTTACGCGAACACAAGGTGTTCCATCGCCTGGCGCAACTGACTCCCTCGCTGATAGTGCAGTTCGGGCGCAATCTGGTGCCGGACATGAGCGACAACGGTCGCCACTTCCTTGGCAACCTGGCGCTGGCCATCACCATCTTCGTACTGACGCGGGTTATCAGTTCACTGCTGGACGCCTTGCTCGACATCTATTCGCGCACCAACTACGCCAAGACCCGCCCGATTAAGGGCTACATTCAGCTGACCAAAATGTTGCTGTATGTGTTCTCGGCCATCATCATTGTCGCGACCCTGATCGACCGCTCGCCAATGCTGCTGCTTTCCGGGCTGGGGGCAATGTCTGCGGTTATCCTGCTGGTCTACAAGGACACCCTGCTGTCGTTCGTGGCCAGCGTACAGTTGACCAGCAACGACTTGCTGCGGGTTGGTGACTGGATCGAAATGCCTCAGGTCGGGGCCGATGGTGATGTGATCGATATCACCCTGCATACCGTCAAGGTGCAGAATTTCGACAAGACCATTGTCTCGATACCCACCTGGCGCCTGATGTCCGAGTCGTTCAAGAACTGGCGCGGCATGCAGCAGTCCGGCGGCCGGCGGATCAAGCGCAGCCTGTTTATTGACGCAAGCGATGTTGCGTTCCTGACCGATGAGCAGGAGCAACGTCTGGAGGGAGTGCGCTTGCTGAGCGACTACCTGCATCGCAAGAAAGCCGAACTCAAAAGCTGGAATGAAGCCCAGGGCAACGTGGCAGCCATGTCAGCCAACCGTCGACGCATGACCAATATCGGTACTTTCCGCGCCTATGCCCTTGCCTATCTGAAAAGCCATGCCGATATCCAGCCGAACATGACCTGCATGGTGCGCCAACTGCAAACCACGCCTCAAGGCGTACCCCTGGAGGTGTACTGCTTTACCCGAACAACGGTATGGGACGAATACGAACGCATTCAGGGCGATATCTTCGATTATCTGCTGTCAGTACTGCCCGAGTTCGGTTTAAGCGTGTACCAGCAACCAAGCGGCAATGACCTGCGCAAGGGGCTGTTGACCAGAATACCGATCGAAGAGTGATGTATAGCCGCTGAGGCAAAAGTGATAGCTGAAAGCCCCTCACCCCAACCCTCTCCCGAAAGGAGAGGGTGCTGATCAGTGAAGTTTTTGAGGCCGCATGCGGTCAGTGCCCTCTCCCTTCGGGAGAGGGCTAGGGTGAGGGGGCTTTTGATTGGGCTTGACTTGCCACAGAGTATCTACCTGCTCAAGCCTGCTTGAACTGCGGGTCACCGGTCAGTTTGAAGAGTAACTCGATGCCCTGCGGCCAGGTGCCAAAGCCACCTTCGCCATTGATATGCCCGGCATTCTCCAACCATACCAGTTCACTCCCCCAGGCCTGGCTGAAGGCCTCGGCCCGCTCGCGGGTGACATAGGGGTCGTTGGTACTGGCTACGGTGATGGCATCAAAAGGCAGGGTATTGAGCGGCATGGGGCTAAAGCCTGAGGTCCCGGCCGGGTAGCTGTCGGCCTCGGTATCACTGGGTGCCACCAGCAACGCCCCGCGCACCCGCCTTGCCTCCTTGGGGTGCTGCTGGGCCCAGCGGGCTATCAGCGTACACGCCAGGCTGTGACCCACCAGCACTACGGGGCGCTCGCTCTTGGTGATTTTTTTATGCAGGTTCTGCACCCAGTCAACACAGGCGGGGGTTTCCCAATTGTCCTGTTTGACCCGATGCAAACCGCTGTAGCGCTGCTCCCAGTGAGATTGCCAATGCTCTGTTCCTGAATTGAACAGGCCCGGCAAGATCAACACCCTGACTGTCATTCCGACTCTCCCTTAAGGCGATAGATGGACTGAGATTGACCTTAGACCGTCACAGCCCTGCGGTCTAGCCGGCTTATCCAGACGGCAATCAATATCACCAGCCCGCCCAGGAACAACCGCCCCAGAGGCTCGTGTTGATTCCAGATCAACAGGCTGAAAAACAGACCCACCGGCACATGCACGTTGTTCATGACCGCCAGGGTCGCGCCACTGACCATGCACGCGCCCTTGTTCCACCAATACAGGCCAAGTGCAGTGGAGACCAGCCCCAGAAACACCAGCACTCCCCACTGCAAGGGGGCTTCAGGCCAGAAATCGGCTTTGCCGAACAACACAAAAGCAGGCAGTACCACAGCCAGCGCACCCAGATAGAAGTAACCGAAGCGCCGGTAATGCGGCAAATCGCTCGGGTAGCGTGCGACCAGATGCCGGTACATCACCTGACCGGCGGCATAAGTGAAGTTGCCCAGTTGCAGGAGCAGGAAGCCCTTGAAAAATTCGGGGCTGATGGTGTCAAAACGAATGACCGCAGCCCCCATAACGGCGACCAGTGCCGCAACAAGCGCCCACGGGTTGAAACGGCGGTTGATTGCATCCTCGATTAGGGTCACGTGCAGGGGGGTCAGGATGGTGAATAACAACACCTCCGGAACCGTAAGCACTCGAAAACTCAAGTACAGACAGACGTAGGTGACACCGAACTGCAGCGCCCCGATCAACAGCATGCCGCGCATGAAACCGGGTTCGACCTGACGCCAGCGTGTGAGCGGAATAAATACCAGCCCCGCCAGTACCACACGCACCAGTACCGCAAAGTAACTGTCGACGTGCCCCGCCAGATACTCGCCAATCAGGCTGAATGAAAACGCCTGAATCAGGGTAACAATTAACAGATAGCCCATGAATCTCTCGCTCAAAAACCGTAGTTGCCTGTTCGTTTACGCCGTGGCGAATTCGAAAGAATGGGCGACCTTAGCGGGTTTGCCGGGGAAGTAAAATGCTGGCTTGCCAATCTCATCCGCTCCAGGGCAATTGAGACCTCAGGGCGCACAGCACTAGAAACCGGTCAGCCGCTTCCATTCCTGCAGGGCGTCCGGGCCCAGCGGCCTGAACAACGCCGGATCGTGAAAGAGTGCCTGCTGGATCTCAACCAGGTTCATGGTTGCGCTTTGACTCATAAACGGCACCAGTTGCCCGTGCCACAGGGCTCCGTCCGCGGTGAAATAGCCGCTTTTGTAGGGCCGTCCGGGATAAATCTGCGAGTAGATTTTTTCCGCGAAATAATCCACCACACTTTCATCATAATTGACCCCCTCCCCGGAAATGACCTGCAAACCGGCTCTGCGATGAGAGGCCGCATGGACATACTCATGCACTACCGTGGAGCGCACCTTGTCGGAGTCCACCAGACCGTTTACCACATAATCCGGATGATCCGTGGCGATATGGATCTTGCCTTGCGGGGAGGTCCAGGCGACAGGGCTGGCTTTCGTAGAGGCCGCGTCGTAGGGGATATCCATCCTGACCGCCAAATCACTGGCCGTTGTCGAAATGACTTCAACGCCCTCCAGTTCGACATTGAACCGGGTGCGGATTTCCTGCTCAATTCGCTTGAAGTCGATGCCGCTCTCAACCTGCCAGGGGGTACTCGTCGGCAGCTTGTTCAGGTTGCGGTAAAGCTGCGGCCCGTCCGGCTCCGGGGTGAACAGGATCTCGGGGGCGGTCTCCCATTTCGATCTTGGCTTGGGTTGCAGAGTAATCTGCGGGGCCAGGTCCCAGACACCTGAGGTCTGGCCCTGAGCTGGCCTATACGCAACAAAGGGGCCAGCCTGTTCACCATCCGTATGCAACTGCCAGAATCTGTTTCTGACCCGCACCACCTCATAAGCCTCGGGCGGATCTCCAACCGCGATATAGGATCTATTGTCGAAGGTATGGACACCTGTTGTCGTATCGGGCTGCCGCCCTTTCAATGAAACGTCGCTGCGCCGGAATGTGGTCATGTCCACCAATGAGGCCAGCCCGTTATCGTCCTGCAGTCTCCAGGTATGCAAACTGGCGGTCTCTGGCACCTCATCTCCCCCGCCCTTGATCCCTCTTCTTTTCCATTGCCCCGCAGCTCCCGCTTCAGGCTTGCCAATTACCCCGCTGCTGAGCAGTTGCGAGGAATTGTCAGGACTTCTGACTCGCAGCAAGTAATAACCATCGGGAAGATCAGGGCTGGCAGAAACAAAGAATTTTTGCTGGCCGAAATGTACTGACCGGGCGCCTGAGGCCAAGCGCGGCCCATAGGGAAGACTGGATACAGGATCAATCAGGCGGTAATCACTGGTCGTGACGCTGCCCGTGTTGCGAACCTGCACGTTTTTAACATCACTGACCGTACGCAGCTCATCGCCCTAAGCCACAAGCTTCCAGGCCCCGGGATCCGCGACCGTTACCAGCCCCTGTTTAATGTCGTAACGCGCCACGCTTGAAAGGCTGGTCACTTGCCTGAAGTGCCCGAGACCTTTCTCAGCCAGACAAGCACCACCCTCAAGCAGTTTGGCACCGCTCCACTTGAGCAAACGGGGCAAGCCATCCAGGGGGTTCAGCTCCTGAGCCAGAGACACCAGCAGGGTTCTGGCGAGCTTGCCCATCCGGGGCAACACGGCCTTGAAACCGATCTTTCCAGCCAGGTTGATCACCCGCACTGCCCCCCCGGCAAATCTTACGACGGGGACCAAAAACAGCAGGTCCAGGAGCATCCCGAATGCCCCCGAAGCTCTGCGTTTCTGATCATCCGAAAGCAGATCCTCGATGCCCCCCCAGAAAGGCGTAATCGCCTTTAGCAATGACAGGGCAGGATGTGCCTGGTCAAAAGCCGTCACTCCCCGGGCAGCCGCACGAGCTTGCCCCTTGTCGATATAGAGCGGAATCAGCCTGGCAATCTGTTTGCTGCGCAAGGAGTTGAACGTATCGGGCAGATGGCTGCTCGTCTCGTCTCCCGCTGGCACGCTACCAAGCTCCTCAATAATCAGCCTGGATCGGGAGGTCTCATGGGGCATGGGTTTGTGCCCGGTCCGATAGGCATTTTCGTCAATATTCAAAACCGTGCCATGCCGAAAAGTGTGGAGCCAGGTGTGAATACCGATTTTCTTTGGAGCGATTACGCCTCCTACCAGCAATGGCTTGAGCCTTGGACTCTCTTGTATGTGCAGCGCCCTTGGGAAAATCTCGTAGAGATCACAGGTTTCTTTTTTGCACACTTCGAGAATAAACCCCTGACGCAACATCAGTGAATCCGTGATTTCGGGGCTGTCCTCACTGACACTGCCGGTACTTTCAGCTCTGACACGCAATACCCTGACATGGCTGTATTCAATGTCCTGACGCTGCCGCGGGGGCAGGCTGTCCAGTAAAAACCTGACAACCGCCTGTTGTGCTGCCACCAGCGCCGCTTCATAGGCATTGTACTGCCGGTTGAATTCCAGCTCGATATTCACCGGCAACTTCTTGAGCCGTGAGAAGCGCTCGGCACTTGCACGAACCTCCTCGGCACTCGGTATGGTGGCTGATGTGTAGGGCGGAAAATCCAGCTCCAGATGCTTGCCGGCAGCGTAAAGCTCAAACAGCGGCATTCTGCCCCTGGCAGCCGTGAACTCGCTGAAATAGGGATTCAGGCCGCGCCGTGCCAGCTCTTTTTTTGCAATTTCAAACCTGTTGGGGGCAGGTTTGAACAGGTCATTGGTTGCTTTGAAAATCGCGTGTTCATACGCATCCAGCGCTTGTACTGCGCGCTGCATCTCCACGCTGGAATAAGCAGCCAGGGGCATTTTAGGTACAACGCCATGCAGGGCCGCCCAGGCCATCAGTGGAGGCAGGCGCAAGGCAAGAATGGCTGAAGACTTCTCGCGGAGCAGAACCTGTTCCTGCTCGTTTGCTTTGGCGGAAAAAACGAGCCCCTGCCCCTGCTTGCCAGGCAACAGGATGACTTCCTGAAATGTCATGCGCAGTGTCGAGCCTGGCTCGATGGCATGCGCCAGTTCGGCACCATGGCGCAAGTTGACCCAACTGGGCGAACCGTAAGTCAGTTCGCCAGGAATATCGCGGACACTGAAATCCGGTGGCATGGCCGTTCGCAACAACCGCGCCAGCAACGCGGCAAACGCCGAGGATGCAGCTTGTCGCGAAGTAAGCAAAAAGGTCTCAAAATCGCTGCGGATCCACGCATAGGTCCTGCCCCATAGACGATCCGAGTGCAAATCGTAACCGGCCACTTCACCAGCCTGCGAGTATCGAAGCACAAGAGTCTTCCAGACCAGTTGGGTACATAGCGTCACCGGGCTGGTCTCACCATCGCGTGCGCCATGCCACCCCAGGACCTTGAGCAATTCGCGACCGAGACACTGACCGCATTCTGAAGTCAGCAGCTGTTGCAGCGCGACTGCAGGCCTGGTGTGAGCGAACCGGGCAGGGTCAAAATCAGGCAGGTAATGTGCCAGCAATTCCAGCGGCGGCAGAGCGTTAACACCTTGTGAAGGCTGCCGGGACGATATAAAACCCTTGACGGCATTCAGCAGCTTTCGCTCCTGATCCGCAGTGAGAAGGCAGTCAATCAGGGGCGTGCCCCGCTCCATACCCATACACCGAACTGCATACTGCTCTTCAAGATCGTTCAGTGCCTGCAGCCTGGCAGGAGCCGTAGTTGGGCCAGCCGGAATGACACGGTAGTACTCGAGCATTTCCGGCAGAGTTACAGACTCACCGTAATCAAAAAGATAGGTTTGCCCGTCACCCTGCAGGTAGGTCTCCAGATGCCCGCGCAGTCTGACCGGCAGTGTTTCTGCAAGCGGCAGGCGCTGGTACAGCACCTGTATAGCCTCGCCACGCAAGTCATCCTTGAACAACTGAAACTGGCGAATTACCTCACTGATGGCGCACTGCAGCTCTGAATGCATGGCTGGACGCAGCCTGCGCGAAGACGGTACAGCAGACTGCTTGAGCATTTCGGACATAGCCTGCAAGTCCGCCAAGGTAGCGTCTGCCTGCTGTTTGAACGTGTTTATCGGTTCATCTGGCACCGCCTCGGGTGCTACAGGCAATTGGTACTCGACAGCGATGTACCTCAATGGGCGAACAAGAGCCTGTATGCTTTCACGAAACTCCTGCGCTGCCATTTCGATGCAATTGTCACCTGCACAGATAAAGAAAAGATCTGCTTGGGCAAAAACGTTGAATGCCTCGAGATTGGCAACCATTTCACGCAGTACATCGCCGAGCGGACTGGTACTGACAAGCTGCAAATGCTCTGGATTTATCCTCCCGACTGACAGATCTGTGACTTTGCTGTCATCGCGGTAACCCTTGAGATTCAGACTGTCCATATCGAATGGTGAAACCAGCGGCTGGATCAGGGGGAATACCTGCACCAACCCGTCATTCAGGGCGGTGTTCCTGAACGCTTGCGCGGTGTGCTTTCCCTGTCGGGCTGACTCGCACACCTGCAGCACATGCCCGACACGAAACCTGGCCCTGAGATCAATTGCCTGCTCCAGATAAAGGGGCTCCACCGAGCCAGAACGGATCAGGTGCGTACAACTGTCCTGCTGCCAGCTCAGCAATGTTGTCAGGCAGTGGGCAAAGGCATCGCCGCCGGGTACACCCGGATAGTCCACAAGCGCACGTGGACGATGGGCAAAAACAGCGTCCCGGTGGCCCAACGCAACCCCGGCTCGCAACCAGGGATGGTTTTGTGGTTGATCCAGCCAGAGCGTCATGCAGTCACTGAACTCACTGCCCGAGGAAAACTCGATCAGTCCCTGACCTGCAATCAACAGGATGACACCCGCAGGACTGTAGATGGGCAGATCCCGCGGACTGCTGGTAAGAACCAGACATCCGGCAACCCGGGCCTCGATTCCAGGCACCCGCAGAAACAGCTCATACACGCCGGGGCTGTGCAGATCCATCGCATCGCGCACGCCGCCGGTTATCCCCTTGATCATGGCCGCCCCTTCAGCCGTCAAGGTGCCGTCGCGCAAACGCAGATTGGCTTCAGCAGCCCTTTGCCTGGCCATTCTTTGTGCCAGCCAGGCCTTGAGAGGCTCGTTCATCGGCAGGTCACGGGCATAGCGATTATCGGCGTCCTGCAGAAGTTTAAGCAGAACCCCAGGCTTCTCCAGACCGGAGTGACTGCGATAAAAATGGCCCGCACTGGCCGCAGGGTATGTCCAGGCAGTCATTTGGCCGTCCGTGCTCATGCCGTCCGGATGCGCAGCCAACTCGCCGCTCTCCCTGTAGGCCGCGAACAGCTGGACAATGCTGCGGCTCTCCCATTCATGGCCGGATACCCCCAGGACGCCGAAGACAAGTCGCTGCGGATCGACACCTGCCAGCTCATGGGGCGAGGCAACAGCCATGGCCGACTTGAGCCCGTCCAGCGGTGTACCGCTATAAAAAGCCGCTACCTGTTGCTGGTAGTTCAAGCAGGCCCGGACACCTGCATCCTGCAACATGGCCACGAGCTCACTGCCGGTATTGTCACCGCCAACAATGCGCGCCCCCAGATCCCCATAGACTCCCGCCTTGTCGAAGATACCGACCAACCCCTGAAAAACCGGCAGCTCACGGCTCGCCAGATATCGACTCAGTTCCTCACCCAGAGTCCGGGAAGTGGCGGGACTGGCAACCTGCTCGGTCTGATCCTGATTCCACACAAGCCGATAATCAGTGACATGCATTGCATCCAGGTCAAATGCTTGTGACACAAACGCAAAGCGCCGGTGCAACGTTGTGCGAAACGAATCTCTGGCGGCCGCAAGAAAAGTGGGCTGTCGGGATAGGTGGCCGGCAATGGCCAGCGCTTCTCTTTGGAGTTGCGCCTCTGGGCGGGACGAAAGCATGGACATGGCACACAGCCCTTAATCAGTGATGTTTTGCCATCCGATAAGGATCCCGGGCAAAACAATTAAAGGGCAAAGCTAACAGAGCATGGACCTGTAAAAAGATAGATACATAGCGCACTTGAAAGGCGTGAACATGCTTGTACGCAACAAATGCTCCAGACAAAAAAAGCCCGATCCAGCGCAAAGGCTGATCGGGCACGGGCACTCAATAAAGTGCAAAGGGAGGTTCGATGCGCGAACCGCATGCTTGAAGGAGCAATGAAACAATTAAGCCATCGGGCGATTATCTGTCGATTAACAGACTACGCGATGGCAGACAACCTGGCCTTGGCCTGATTCAAACCTTTCTCCTGGAAGTCACCGCCCAGGTTCATCCCTTCGGCATGGATAAAGGTCACATCGTGAATGCCGACAAAGGCCATGACCTGACGCAGATATGGTTCCTGATGGTCCGAGGTGCTACCCGCATATAGCCCGCCGCGAGCCGTCAACACGTATGCTTTCTTGCCGGTCAAAAGCCCCTGTGGACCGGTTTCGGTGTACTTGAAGGTCACCCCGGCGCGCAATACGTGGTCCAGCCAGGCCTTGAGCGTGCTCGGTATCGCAAAGTTGTACATGGGCGCCGCCAGCACCAGTACATCAGCGGCCAGCAACTCGTCGGTCAACTCATCGGAGCGCTTGAGGGAGGCGTGCTCGTCTGCACTGCGTTGTGCTTCGGGCTTCATCCAGCCACCCAACAGGTTGGCATCAAGGTGCGGTACCGGGTGCAGGGCAAGGTCGCGAACGGTGACCTGATCGGTCGGATGGGCTGCTTGCCACTGGCTGATGAACTGCTGGGTCAACTGACGGGAAAACGAGCCTTGCTGGCGGGCGCTACTTTCAATGATCAGAACATTGGACATGGCGGACAAGCTCCATCTGTAAATGCTGTAAGAATGGAGCCAAGATTAGGGGTCATTGATTCGATAAAAAAGCGCAATTACCTGCTACAACCTATCTATAAATCTGTTTGTTTAACGGTATCCTGTAACCACTTCAAAATCAGAGGAATTCATTGTGAAAGCGCCCCGCGTGACCCTTGATCAATGGCGCACCTTGCAGGCTGTGGTCGACCACGGAGGCTTCGCACAAGCCGCTGAAGTTCTCCACCGCTCACAGTCGTCTGTCAGCTATACCGTGGCCCGCATGCAGGACCAGCTCGGCGTGCCGCTGCTGCGCATCGACGGACGCAAGGCGGTGCTGACAGAAGCCGGTGGCGTGTTGCTGCGTCGCTCCCGGCAACTGGTCAAGCAGGCCAGCCAGCTCGAAGACCTTGCCCATCATATGGAGCAAGGCTGGGAAGCCGAGGTGCGCCTGGTCGTCGACGCAGCCTACCCCAATGCCCGGTTGGTGCGCGCCCTGACCGCCTTTATGCCGCAAAGCCGGGGCTGTCGCGTACGTCTGCGTGAAGAGGTTCTTTCCGGCGTCGAGGAAGTGCTGCTCGAAGGCGTGGCTGACCTGGCCATCAGCAGCTTCAATATTCCCGGCTACCTGGGTACCGAGTTGAGCACCGTGGAGTTTGTCGCCGTGGCCCATCCCGACCACCCGTTGCATCGCCTGCAACGCGAGTTGCATTTCCAGGACCTCGAAAGCCAGTTACAAGTGGTGATTCGTGACTCCGGGCGCCAGCAACCACGCGACGTGGGCTGGCTGGGCTCCGAGCAGCGCTGGACCGTCGGCAGCCTGGCCACGGCGGCTGCCTTTGTGGGCAGCGGGCTGGGGTTTGCCTGGTTGCCACGGCACATGATCGAGCGCGAGCTCAAGGAAGGTCTCCTCAAGCCGTTGCCGCTCAACCAGGGCGGCAATCGTCACCCGGTGTTTTTCCTGTACGCCAACAAGGACAAACCCCTGGGCCCGGCAACTCAAATCCTTGTCGAATTGTTGCGAACTTTCGACACGGCACCGCTCGAGGCACCTTTCGCCGCACCGCAGCAAGCGTGATGAGCAGTGGGCAGGAACCTGATTCGAGAATATCCTGTCCAACACCCGCCGCCCGTGAACATCTGCCATTGCAAGATGTGGCACGGGCACTGGTTCAATGCCCCCCAACTTCACTGACGGTGCGGCATAGAACGGTCACCCAACTTTTCAGGATCACTGAACCATGCTTAAAAAAATTGCTCTTGCCGCTGGCGCCCTGCTGTTCGCTGCCAACCTTATGGCGGCTGAAACTGCCAAAGCGCCTCACGTGGTACTGGATACCAGCTTTGGCAAGATCGAAATCGAACTGGACCCGGTCAAGGCTCCGATCAGCACTGACAACTTCCTCAAGTATGTCGACAGCGGCTTTTACAACAACACCATTTTTCACCGCGTGATCCCGGGTTTCATGGTGCAAGGTGGTGGTTTTACGTCGCAGATGGTGCAAAAACAGACCCGCGACCCGATCAAGAACGAAGCCAGCAACGGCTTGCATAACGTTCGCGGGACCCTGTCGATGGCACGCACGTCGAATCCGAACTCGGCCACCAGTCAATTCTTCATCAACGTGGCAGACAATGCGTTTCTGGACCCGGGCCGTGATGCCGGTTACGCCGTTTTTGCCAAGGTGGTAAATGGCATGGACGTTGTTGACCAGATCGTCAACTCGCAAACCACCACCAAACAAGGCATGCAAAATGTGCCCATCGATCCGGTACTGATCAAGTCGGCCAAGCGTATCGACTGACAGGCGCTATCACGCAGGAAGCGCTGACTGGAAACAATACACGGTCGCTGCTGCCGCAGACGGCTATGCTGCCTTCGCCTGCAGCGACCGTGTTTTGCTCTGCCGGTCACACCACTATAAGGAGAGCCCGCGCTGCGGGCGTCAGTGCCAATGCTCTATCGTCGCTTCGAACAACTGATCGATATTTTTCGCGAAGCCCCCACTCCGGCTCCGCCCAGCACTGTCTGGGCATTTTATCTCTACTACCTGCGCCAGGTCTGGCCCGTGTTTGCCGCCTTGCTGGTGGTCGGGCTGATCGCGGCACTGATCGAAGTATCGCTTTTCAGCTACTTGAGCACGCTGATCGACCTGACCCAGGGCACGCCCAATACTGACTTTTTCAAGGTCCACAGCGGTGAGCTGATCTGGATGGCCGTGGTCGCACTGATCATCCGCCCGGTGTTCTTCGGCCTGCATGACCTGCTGGTGCACCAGACCCTGAGCCCCAGCATGACCAGCATGATCCGCTGGCAAAACCACAGTTATGTACTCAAGCAAAGCCTCAACTTTTTCCAGAACGATTTTGCCGGGCGCATCGCCCAGCGCATCATGCAAACCGGCAACTCCCTGCGTGATTCGGCGGTACAGGCCGTCGATGCGCTGTGGCACGTCCTGATCTATGCCATCAGCTCGCTGGTGCTGTTTGCCGAAGCCGACTGGCGCCTGATGATCCCCCTGCTGACCTGGATCCTGTGCTATGTCGGGGCCTTGTATTACTTCGTACCACGGGTCAAGGAACGCTCGGTGGTATCTTCTGATGCACGCTCCAAACTGATGGGCCGCATCGTCGACGGCTATACCAACATCACCACCCTCAAATTGTTCGCCCACACAAACTTTGAGCAGCAGTACGCGCGCGAAGCCATTATCGAGCAAACCGAAAAAACCCGACTGGCCAGTCGCGTGGTCACCAGCATGGACGTGGCAATCACCAGCCTGAATGGCCTGCTGATCGTCAGCACCAGCGGCCTGGCGCTGTGGCTGTGGAGCCAGTCGCTGATCAGCGTCGGCGCAATTGCCCTGGCCACCGGCCTGGTGATTCGTATCGTCAACATGTCCGGCTGGATCATGTGGGTGGTCAACGGCATTTTTGAAAATATCGGCATGGTTCAGGACGGCCTGGAGACCATCGCCCAACCTGTCGCCGTGACTGACCGCGACCAGGCTCCACGCTTGATCGTCAACCGTGGCGAAGTGCGTTTTGAACACGTTGACTTCCACTACGGCAAGCGCAGCGGGATCATCAGCGACCTCAACCTGGTAATTAAACCCGGTGAAAAAATCGGCCTGATCGGCCCTTCCGGTGCCGGCAAGTCAACCCTGGTGAACCTGTTGTTGCGCTTGTATGACCTACAAGGCGGTCGCATCCTGATCGACGATCAAAACATCGCCGAAGTGACGCAGGAAAGCTTGCGCGAACAGATCGGAATGATTACCCAGGACACCTCGCTGCTGCATCGTTCGATCCGCGACAATTTGCTGTACGGCAAGCCGGACGCCACCGACGAGGAGCTGTGGGAAGCCGTGCGCAAAGCCCGGGCCGATGAGTTTATCCCGCTGCTATCCGATGCCCAGGGCCGCACCGGTTTTGACGCTCATGTGGGCGAGCGCGGCGTCAAGCTGTCCGGCGGCCAGCGCCAGCGTATCGCCATTGCCCGCGTGCTGCTCAAGAACGCTCCGATCCTGATCATGGACGAGGCCACCTCGGCACTGGACTCCGAAGTCGAAGCCGCGATCCAGGAAAGCCTGGAAACCCTGATGCAAGGCAAAACCGTGATTGCCATCGCCCACCGCCTCTCCACCATTGCACGGATGGACCGTCTGGTGGTCCTGGAAAACGGCCGTATCGCTGAATCCGGAACCCACAGCGAGCTGCTCGCCAAAGGTGGCTTGTACTCGCGTTTGTGGCAACACCAGACCGGTGGTTTTGTCGGCATCGACTGAACCAAAAAAGCGCTAACTGCAAAGCGCGTGGAGCACAACGCCAGCCCCCGATTTCAAAGGGGGCTGGCGTTTTTTATGGCACTGGAAAAAAAATCGGCGAGTGCTGTAATTAGTAAAGGATTCGGGAGAATCCTGTAGTAAATCGCAGGAGGCAACGCCGCTTCAATTGCTCGATGGATTTATCCATCCGGGATCTCCTCCATGACCTTGTTCAAACGTTCCGTCACTGAGTTGCTGGGTACTTTCTGGTTGGTATTGGGCGGTTGCGGCAGTGCTGTGCTCGCAGCCGCGTTTCCTGATGTCGGCATCGGCCTGCTGGGGGTGGCTCTGGCATTTGGCTTGACCGTGGTGACCATGGCCTTTGCCATCGGCCATATAAGTGGTTGCCATCTCAACCCGGCCGTGTCTTTCGGCTTGTGGGTTGGTGGACGCTTTCCTGCAAAAGAACTGCCTGCCTACATCATTGCCCAGATCCTCGGCGGTGTGATTGCTGCCGGGCTCCTGTACATGATTGCCAGTGGCAAACCCGGCTTTGATCTGGCTGCCAGCGGGCTCGCAGCCAATGGCTATGGCGACCACTCACCCGGTGGCTACTCCATGGTGTCGGGGCTCATCTGTGAAATCACCATGACCGCCATGTTTATCCTGATCATCATGGGCGCCACTGACAAACGGGTATCCGCGGGGCACGCCCCTCTGGCCATCGGCCTGGCGCTGACGCTGATCCACCTGATTTCGATCCCGGTGACCAACACGTCGGTCAACCCGGCGCGCAGCACAGGCCCGGCGCTGATCGTAGGCGGCTGGGCGCTTCAGCAGTTATGGATGTTCTGGTTGGCGCCAATGCTGGGTGCGGCCATTGGCGCACTGGTCTATCGCTGGCTGGGCAAGGAAGGCAGCTAAACGGCCGGACGCGAGGGTCAGGCCTGCCGATATGGCAGCGCCGACCTCGCCTCTTCAGCATACGCCAGCACACCGACCCGCTCACGCTGCAAAAAGTCACTTACGGCCGCCTTCAAGCCCTGATGGCGCAGGTAATGCCATGAGTGTGTGATCACCGGTTCAAAGCCGCGAATCAGCTTGTGCTCGCCCTGAGCACCGGCATCAAAACGCCTGATACCGTGGGCGATAGCGTAATCCATGCCCTGGTAGAAACACGTCTCGAAATGCAGGCGGTCAAACTCGCCAAGACATCCCCAGTAGCGACCATAGAGACTGTCGCCGCCGATCAGGCTGAACGCCATCGCAACCGGGGTCGAACCCTGTTTGGCCAGCACCACGCGAATCGATTCGGGCATGCGCTCGGCCAGCAGGCTGAAGAAATCCCGGGTCAGATACGGCGTTTGCCGTCGCACAGCATAGGTGTTGGCGTAGCAGGCGTAGACAAAATCCCATTGCGCTTCACTCACCTGCTGGCCTTCCAGCCACTCAAACTCAAACCCCTGCCCTGCCACTTGCTCACGCTCTTTGCGCATCTGTTTGCGCTTGCGTGAGCTCAGGGCATCGAGAAAATCCTGAAAGTCCCGGTACCCGCGGTTCTGCCAGTGAAACTGACAACCCAGCCGTTGCATCCAGCCGGGTTGTTGCGCCAGCGCCGTATCGGCCAGCAGGTCGGTGAAATTGATATGGGCGCTGGACAACCCTTCGATCTGCAGATAACCGGGCAAGGCCGCCAGCAGCTCAAGCCCGTCCTCGGCACGGGCGGCCAACAACCGGGGGCCGCTGACCGGACTGAACGGTACTGCCGCAAGCAGCTTGGGGTAGTACTCGATACCTGCCCGCTCACAGGCTTGCGCCCACTCGTGATCGAACACGTACTCACCGTAGGAATGCCATTTTCGATAACTGGGCAACGCCGCCTGCAACTGCCCATTTTCATAATGCAGTAAATGCTCGGGCTGCCAGCCTGAATGCGGGCCCAGGCTGGCACTGTCTTCCAGGGTACTGAGAAAGGCATGGCGCAAAAAAGGCTGGGCCACCGGCACCAGCGCATCCCATTCATGGGAGGGGATGGTGGACAGGCTATCGAGTCGTTGAAGCGGCATTAATAGTCCTCAAGGCGCGGCTTAGACGCGATGGTATCACCCAACCACTGAATCGCTTCACTGTCACAGACTTGCTATCAGTCTGCCACTTTTCTGTCATATCCACCCGCGATACTGACGCCGCTTCTTAGAACACGGGGTTATGAGCGACCTGTTTGCCAACACGCTCATGACACGCCAAGCCTCGTTAACGTGAGCCCGTAAAGGGCCGATTTTTCTTGGGGTGGCTAGGGCCATCTCAGCACTGGGAGATTCATAATGCGTCTTGTATCTACACGGGTTGCTGCGGGACTGTGTGGTGGCCTGGTATTGGCCATGAGCGTTCCGGCCAGCGCTGCGGTCGATGCCAAACTGCTCGAAATGCTAAAAGCCAACGGCTCTATTTCGCCTGCACAGTACTCCGAGCTGCAAACTGAACTCGCCAGTGAGAATCAAGCCAAGCAAGAAGCTGCCGCCGACCAGGTGAAAAAATCCGATCTCAGTGCCTTCGAACAGAAAGTCGCCTGGGCCGCCAAAACCGAACTCAAGGGGGATGTACGGGTTCGTCAGGAAACCGTCAAGATCGACGGCGAATCCGATGGCAAGAACAAGGACCGCCAACGCATTCGTGCTCGCCTGGGCGCCTATACCGAAATCAACCCGCAGGTGAATACCGGTATCCGTATTGCCACTGGCGGCGGTGATGATGCACGTTCCACCAACCAGGATCTGGACAACTACTTCGACAAGAAGCAACTGTGGCTGGACATGGCGTTTATCGACTACCACCCGACCGCCGTCAAGGACCTGCACCTGATTGCCGGCAAGATGCCACAGCCGTGGGTCAATATGGGCGATGTAATCTGGGATAGCGATATCAACCCGGAAGGTCTGGCCGCCACTTACAAACACAACCTGGGCAACAGCGGCGTCGAAATGTTTGGTAGCGCCGGTTACTACACCCTCAAGGACAACGTTGACGGCGAAGGCGTGCAATTCAAGCACGACCTGAGCCTGTACGCCGGCCAGCTGGGTGCTCGCTTCGCCCCTACCGACAGCCTGAAAGTGACCTTGGGCGGCAGCGTTTACAGCTACAACAACGACAAGGACAGCAAGTGCCCGACCACCGGGACCAAGACCACCCCATGTGCACTCGGCGTCAACGGTAACAGCACTGACGAGTTCCGCCTGTACGAAGGCTTCGGTCAGGTCGATATCGCCAACCTGCCCGTGCCGCTGTCGCTGTACGGCCAATACGTGCATAACGCTGCCACCGACAGCGATCAGGATGATGCCTGGTTGGTGGGCTTCAAATCCAAGCTCAACGCCTTCAGCCTGGACTACAACTACCGCGATATTCAGCGTAACGCCGTGGTCGGCGCTTTCACCGATTCTGACTTCGCCAACGGTACTACCGGTTCCCGCGGTCACAAGTTCAAAGTGGGTTATGAAATCGACAAGAACTTCGGTGTCGGCGTGACCTACTTCCTGACCAAGGCCGACTACGCGACCTCCACCCAGAAAGATGCCAAGGCCAACACCTTGCAGCTGGACCTGGAAGCCAAGTTCTAAAAGAAAGGTTTACTCAATAGACAAAACGCTGAAGTCATTCAGCGTTTTGTGCCGTAAAAGCAGAGCGAGGATGCCGTCGGCCCCCATCACATCCACCGACAGTGTTCTCGTTCATGCCCCGCCATCAGCGCGACTGCTCGCGCATCATTCGCTCAACCGTCTGCTCCAGATCCTCCGGTGGCGGTTCGGGAAGTTTTTGCAACGTGCCCCTCAACAAACGCATTTGCCTGATAAAACGCCTGCAGTTCGGACAGAACAGCAAATGATGGCGTACCAACAACCGCTGACGAAAACTCAGCTGACCATCCAGATAGTCACTTGAGACCGCTACTTGCTGTTTGCAGGTCAACATTCGCCAGTTTCCTCGAAATGTTCCACGGTCGCGAAGACTTTGAGTCGGGCGCGATGTATCAACACCCGGACATTAGAGAGCGATATCTCAAGAATATTACAAATTTCTTCGAGCTCGAGCCCCTGGCGCTCGCGCAACACCAGCACACTGCTCTGCAACTGCGGCAGACTGAGGAGCGTTTGCTCAAGACATTCGCGCAACTCATCTTCGCTGAGCAATGCGTCAGGGCTGTCCTGATGCCAGGAATAAGGGGTAAGCAACCAGTGGCCATCGCTGGAAAACCGCTCATCGTCGACAGTACCGTGGGGCGAAGGCAAATCGTCGAGCAGCACTTCACGACGATTTTGCTTGTAGCGTTGTTTCGCCGCATTGGCCGTGATGGTCAGCAGCCAGGTTTTCAGGCTCGAACGGCCTTCGAACCCGGACAGGTTGCGCACCACTGACAGCCAGGCGTCCTGAACGATTTCGTCAGCATGGCGATTGCCGACGATCGCATGGGCCACAGCGCGCATGGCACCTTGATAGGTAGTGACCAGCTCGCGGAAGGCCTGTTGCTCGCCGTTAAGCAGACGTTTGAGCAGGTCAGCGTCGTCAACAGTTGCCATGCAGGTCTCCGCAACCGGAAAGTGATTTTTCTGTGTGGGAGCGGGCTTGCTCGCGATAGCATCACCGCAGTTTGCCTGTCAGACCGCGCTGCCTGTATCGCGAGCAAGCCCGCTCCCACCACAAACCAGCTGTGACCTTAGCGTTTACGCAGAATCACGCTGCCAATCGAGTAGCCGGCACCGAACGAGCTGAGCACCGCCAGCGAACCGCTTGGCAAGTCGTCCTGGTACTTGTGGAAGGCAATCACCGAACCGGCCGAACTGGTGTTGGCATAGGTGTCGAGAATCACCGGAGCTTCTTCGACCGAAGCTTCGCGGCCCAACAGCTTGCGCACGATCAGGTGGTTCATGCTCAGGTTGGCCTGATGCAACCAGAAACGTTTGACTTGCGCCACGTCCAGCTGGTTTTCCTGCAGATGCTGGCCGATCAGTTCAGCCACCATCGGGCAGACATCGCGGAAGACCTTGCGCCCTTCTTGTACGAACAGTTTGTCCGGGCTGTCAGCTGGCTCGTCGGATGCACGGTTGAGGAAGCCGAAATTGTTGCGAATATTGTTCGAATACGTAGTCAGCAGTTTAGTGCTGACGATGTCGAACTGGTGTTCGGACGTTGCCAGGTCGGCACGCTCGACCACTATCGCGGTCGCGGCATCGCCAAAGATAAAGTGGCTGTCACGGTCACGGAAGTTCAAGTGGCCGGTGCATACTTCAGGGCTGATAAGCAGTACCGCGCGAGCCTGGCCCAACTGGACGCTGTTGCTGGCGGTCTGGATACCGAACGTTGCGGAAGAACAGGCCACGTTCATGTCAAAACCAAAACCCTGAATGCCCAGTGCATGTTGCACTTCGATGGCAATGGCCGGGTACGGGCGTTGCAGGTTGGAGCAGGCCACGATCACGCCGTCGATGTCAGCGGCGGTTTTACCCGCGCGTTCCAGCGCTTGTTTGGCAGCGCCAACGGCCATTTCGCAGAGTACCGACATTTCGTCGTTGGAGCGCTCCGGCAAATGCGGGCGCATGCGCTGCGGGTCAAGGATGCCGTCCTTGTCCATCACAAAGCGGCTTTTTATGCCCGAAGCCTTTTCGATAAAGGCGGCGCTGGACTCGGCCAGAGGCTGGATTTCACCGGCCTCGATAGCCACGGCGTGGTCCGCGTTGAACTGTTGTACATAGGTATTGAAAGACTGCACCAGCTCTTCGTTGGAGATGCTGTTGGCCGGGGTGTACAGGCCGGTGCCGCTGATGACGACGTTATGCACGATCGTTCCTCTATTCTGTTCAAGCAGAAGATATTGAAATCGTTTCAGGTACGGATAGCCGCGAAGTTTGCCATAAATGCCAGCATTTGGCGTTATTTACGGATCTTGCAGTAATCCCCCGTGGGAGCTGGCCTGCTCTCGATTGCAGCAACACGGTGCAAATGCATGACCGCGTCGCCTGCATCGCGAGCAAGCCCGCTCCCACAGGACTGCAGGATCAAGCCTCCACCAAACTCCACTGCTTACTCAGGCGCTTGTCCGAAATCGGCACCTTGGTCCCCAGTTGCTGGCCGAATAACGACACCCGATATTCTTCCAGCCACCAGCGGTACAACTCAAGTTGCGGATCGCGCTTGCCCTCCTGCGCATGCTTGGTCGCACGCGCTTGGTACTGCGCCCACAAACCACTCAGCTCACCACTCCAGACCCGGTCTTTTTGCACCTGGCCCGGCAGTTTTTCAAGACGCATTTCTATCGCCTTGAGGTAGCGCGGCAACTCTTTAAGCCACAAAGCCGGGGTTTCGCGCACAAAACCCGGGTACACCAGATGGCTCAGCTGCTGCTTTATGTCATTCAACGCCACCGCCTGGGCCAGATCGATCTTGCCCTTGAAGCGTTTTTGCAGACCATGCCACAGTTTGAGGATTTCCAGCGTCAATCTGGCCAGCTTTTCCGCATGTTCGGTCCAGGCTCCGCGCTTGCGCTCGGCAAGCGATGCCAGCCCCGCGCCATCACGGGGTAGTACCGCCTCGCCTTCCAGGATGCAGCTGTCGAGGCTGGCCAGCAGAATGTCCTCCACCAGGCTCTCGACCCGACCCAATTCGCGGTACAAAAGGCCAAGCTCAGTCAACCCTGGCAGCTTGCCACGCAAAAATTTCGCCGGTTCCGCCAGTTGTTGCATCAGCAAACGCTGCAACGCACGGCGATGCTGGAACTCAGCCTCGGCCGGGGTAGAAAAGCGCCCTTCCTTGACCGTATTGCCCTCTTCCACCAGCGCCGGGTAAACCGTCATCGACAGCCCGGCGATCTTCTGCTGGGTTTTCTCCGCCACCGGGGCAAACACCTTGGCCTCGACCGGCTGCTGATTTTTCGCGGTTTGCGGTACGGCCAGTGCTGCCTGACTGGCCTGGGCAAAGCGGGCCGTCAATTCGGCCAGATCACGACCCTCGCCGAGAAACTTGCCGTCGGCGTCGACCACTTCGATATTCATCTTCAGATGATTTTCAACTTGCTGCGCGGCTTGCGCCCAGGCCTCGTCGCTCACCCGAGCGCCGGTCATGCGCAGCAATTCGCGGCCCAGGGTTTGTGGCAATGATCCCTCAGCAAATTCCATGCGCTGCAACGCGGCCTTGACGAAGTCCGGCACCGGCACGAAGTTTTTGCGCAATGCCTTGGGTAAACTGCGCACCAGAGCGATGCATTTGGCTTCTATCATGCCGGGCACCAGCCACTCCATTCGTTCCGGCGGCAAAACCGGGAGCAGCGGCGCTGGCACCTTGACCGTCACGCCATCGCGGGGGTGGTTGGGTTCAAAGTGATAGCTGAGCTCCAGGGTCAAATCCCCCAGATGCAACGTGTCAGGGTAATGCATGGCCGTGATTTCGGTGGCTTCGCGGGCCAGCACGTCTTCTTCGCGCATGATCAGCAACTGTGGATCTTTCTGGCTGTTGACCCGATACCAGCTGTCAAATGTCGCGGTCTGATGAATCTCGGCCGGCAGGCGAGCGTCGTAAAACGCGTAGAGGGTTTCTTCATCCGCCAGAATGTCACGGCGCCGGGCCTTGGCCTCCAGTTCGTCGAGTTGTTCAAGCAACTGCGCGTTGGCCGTCAGGCATTTGGCCCGCGACTGAATTTCGCCACGCACCAGCCCTTCACGGATAAACAGCTCGCGGGACAGCACCGGGTCAATCGGCCCGTAATGCACGGCACGGCGACCGACCACGATCAGGCCGAACAGGGTGATCTGCTCATAGGCCACCACCTGCCCGCGCTTCTTCTCCCAATGGGGCTCGAAATAGTTCTTTTTCACCAGATGCCCGGCCAGCGGTTCGATCCAGTCCGGCTCGATCTTGGCCACCATCCGCGCATACAATTTGGTCGTTTCTACCAGCTCGGCAGTCATCAGCCACTGCGGACGCTTTTTACCCAGCCCCGAAGACGGATGGATCCAGAACCGGCGCTGGCGCGCCCCGAGGTAATCTCCGTCCTCGGTTTTTTGCCCGATCTGGCTCAGCAACCCCGACAGCACCGCCTTGTGCAGTTTTGCATAATCGGCCGGTTCCTGATTGACCGTGAGCTGCATATCGCGACAGATCAGGCTCAATTGACGGTGGGAATCACGCCACTCGCGCAACCGCAGGTAGTTGAGGAAGTTCTTGCGACACCAGTTGCGCAGCGGGCTGGCCGTCAGCGCCTGGCGCTGCTCCTCAAAACCGCGCCATACGTTGATCAGACCGGCAAAGTCAGAGTCGACATCTTTCCATTGCGCGTGGGCCTGATCAGCCGCTTGTTGACGTTCCGGCGGACGTTCGCGCGGGTCTTGTACCGACATCGCGCTGGCGACGATCAATACTTCCTGCAAACTGCCGAGCTTGGCGGCTTCGAGCAACATACGGCCCATGCGCGGGTCCACCGGCAGGCGGGCCAACTGACGGCCCAGCGGTGTGAGCTGATTTTCGCGGTTAACCGCCGACAGTTCTTGCAGCAGATTGAAACCGTCGGTGATTGCCTTGCCGTCCGGCGGCTCAATAAACGGAAACGCGGTGATTTCGCCCAGGCGCAGGTGCAGCATTTGCAGAATGACTGCCGCAAGGTTGGTACGAAGAATCTCAGGATCGGTAAACTCCGGGCGACCGTTAAAATCTTCTTCGGCATACAGGCGCACGCAGATACCCGGCTCGACCCGGCCACAACGGCCCTTGCGCTGGTTGGCGCTGGCCTGGGAAATCGCTTCTATCGGCAGGCGCTGGACCTTGGCCCGGTAGCTGTATCGGCTGATGCGCGCCGTGCCGCTGTCAATCACGTAACGGATGCCCGGCACAGTCAATGACGTTTCCGCTACGTTGGTGGCCAGCACCACACGGCGGCCCGGGTGCGACTGGAAAATCCGCTGCTGTTCGGCAGGCGACAACCGCGCATACAACGGCAGGATCTCGGTGTGCTTGAGTTGCGCCTTGCGCAGCATGTCGGCGGCATCGCGGATTTCCCGCTCGCCTGGTAAAAATACCAGCACATCGCCGGGGCTTTTACGCTCACTGCGCTCGAACGCGGCAATCTCGTCCAGGGTGGCAATTATGGCCTGGTCGACGCTCAGGTCTTCTTCAACGTTGTTGCCCTCTTCGTCCTGCTGGGAGGTCAACGGGCGATACCAGGTCTCGACCGGAAAGGTACGGCCCGACACTTCGACAATGGGCGCGTCATTGAAGTGTTTGGAGAAACGCTCAAGATCGATGGTTGCCGAGGTGATGATGACCTTCAAATCGGGACGACGGGGCAGCAGGATCTTCAGATAACCGAGCAAAAAGTCGATGTTCAGGCTGCGCTCGTGGGCTTCGTCGACGATGATCGTGTCATAGCGTTCGAGATAGCGGTCGTGCTGGGTTTCGGCCAGCAGGATACCGTCGGTCATCAGCTTGATCAGGGTATTGGAATCGCTCTGATCCTCAAACCGCACCTGATAGCCGACCAGCGCACCCAGCGGCGTGCCCAGCTCTTCAGCCACCCGGCTGGCCACACTGCGGGCGGCGATGCGGCGCGGTTGGGTATGGCCGATCAGGCCGTGCTGCCCACGGCCGATTTCAAGGCAGATCTTCGGTAACTGGGTGGTTTTGCCCGAGCCGGTTTCACCGGCCAGGATCAGCACCTGATGCTTGAGCAGCGCGGCCTTGATCTCGTCCCGCTTGGCCGCGATCGGCAGATTTTCGTCATAGCGAACCTGCGGCACACTGGCCGCCCGCGCTGCCACCTGCGCGCACGACGACTGCACCCGCTCGGCCCAGGCGGCCAGCTTGGCGTCGTCAGGCTTTTTGCGCAGCTCATGCAATTGCCGGCGCAGCTTGTGGCGGTCGGCAATCATGGCTTGATCGAGGTTTTTCAACAGTTGGTCGATAGCAGGCGATTCGTCAGTCATCAGGTGCGCAGAATTCTTCGTAAATGCAGGGGGCGGATTGTCGCAGATTTGGACGCTCATGCACGAATCTGTAGGAATTAGCGCGTTGTCTTGTCCGCTGCATCCCCTACACTGCCCGCCTTGAAACTTGTAAGGAAAATCCCGTGAGACTTGTCGATTTGCTGCGCATGCTGTCGCTGGCAGGCATTTGGGGCGCCAGCTTTCTGTTTATGCGGATCATTGCACCGGTACTCGGGACCATCCCGACAGCTTTTTTCCGGGTTTCCATCGCAGCAACCGGTCTGGTGGTAATTCTGGCGCTGATGCGCGTGCGCTGGGATTTCGGCGGCAAACTCAAGGTAATCCTGATACTGGGGGTTATCAACTCCGGGGTACCGGCCACACTGTATTCGGTGGCGGCCCAGGTGTTGCCTGCCGGTTACTCATCGATTTTCAACGCCACCACACCGTTGATGGGCGTATTGATCGGCGGTCTGTTTTTCAGCGAAAAATTGACCCTGACCAAAATGGCCGGGGTGTTTCTGGGCTTGCTCGGTGTAGGCATTTTGACCCGTGCCGGGCCGGTTGCTTTCAATCTGGACTTGCTGATGGGCGCCCTCGCCTGTCTGCTGGCCACCACCTTTTATGGATTTGCCGGCTTTTTGGCACGCCGCTGGCTGGATCAGCAAGGCGGTCTCGACCCTCGTCTTTCGGCACTGGGCAGTATGCTCGGGGCTACTTTGTTCCTGCTGCCGCTGTTCGGGCTGAGTGTGATCAATCAGCCACCGGTCAGTTGGGGCGGGACGAGTGTCTGGTTATCGTTGCTGGGTCTGGGGCTGGTGTGTACCGCGTTTGCCTATATCCTGTACTTCCGCTTGCTGACCAGCATTGGCCCGGTCAAATCCATGACCGTGACCTTTATGATCCCGCCGTTTGGCGTGCTGTGGGGCGCGCTGTTTCTGGGCGAGCCGCTGTCGATGGCGCACCTGTACGGAGGTCTGCTGATCGCCGTGGCGCTGTGGCTGGTGCTCAAGCCCGGGGCAATGGCAGCGTCCAAATAATCACATGCCGTGGTGGGGTTTTGGCAGGCAATTGACTTAAAAAATCCAAAAAAAAACCGCTCTCGATAGAGCGGTTTTTTGTGTCTGATGCAATCAGCCAAACAACCAGCGCCACAGCAGTATCAGTACCAGCACCGCCAATATCGGCCGGGCGATACGATAAAGCTTGGGATTGCGGCGCTTCCACTGTTTGACCACGCCACTGAAGCGGTCACTGAAGGTTTTGCTCCAGGCGTAGGCCTTGTTGATCCCGCCAACGCGTTCGTCGTCCAGGTTCTGCGGCGCAGTCGCCTTACCCAGTTGCGCGCTGACCCAACGGTTGATACGGGTCATCAGCGGGCTGGTCAATGGCCGCTCGATATCGCAAAACAGAATGACGCGGGTGATATCGGTTTCGTTCTTGACCCAGTGCACATAAGTCTCGTCGAACATCACGTCTTCACCATCACGCCAGGCGTATTCCTCGCCATCGACAAAGATGCGGCAAGCGTCGGAGTTGGGGGTCGACAGGCCCAGGTGGTAACGCAGCGATCCGGCAAACGGGTCGCGGTGCGGGTTGAGGTGGCTACCGCCCGGCAACAGGGCAAACATCGCGCCTTTGACGTTGGGGATGCTGTTGACCAATTCAACGGTTTTGGGGCACAGCAATTCAGCCGATGGCAGCGCCTTGTCGTACCACTTGAGGTAAAAGCGCTTCCAGCCCTTTTTGAAGAACGAACCGAAGCCTGCGTCGTTGTTCTTCTCGGCGGCGCGTATATAGCCCTCATCGAACAAGTGCATGGCTTCTTCGCGGATCGCTTGCCAGTTGTCCTTGAGCACATCCAGCTCGGGGAACTTGCTGCGGTCCAGGTACGGCTTGGACGGTACCCCGGAGAACAGGTACATCAGGGCGTTGTAGGGCGCAAAGAACGCGGAGTGGTTGACGAATTGGCGCAACACCGGCAACCGTGCCTTGCCGCGCAGGTGCACGTAAAGAATGCTGCCGACAAATAACAGTATGAGCCCTGCCTTGATGGCGAAGGATAAGGTCATGCAACAACTCCTCAAAAATACCGTGCAGCATCAATAGCCCGATGTAGCAGCAGGCCATGATAAACACTACAGGCGTAGGACAAAACCCACGAATCCAAATAATCAGTATTAAGTCTTACGCAACAGCAGGCTGATTATTCAGAAACTTGGGCATTAGCCACTTGATTTGAGTCAGTTGCACAAACTCTGCGGGGAACGGGCGCGCCACCCCCCGCACAATGTTACGGGTGCAATTCCTGCTCGCTGAACAGGTCGCTGAACAGGAAGCTCGACAGATAACGCTCGCCCGAATCGGGGAGGATCACGACGATGGTCTTGCCTTGCATTTCCGGGGTTTCCGCCAGTCGCACCGCCACGGCCATCGCTGCACCGCAGGATATACCGCACAAGATGCCCTCTTCCTGCATCAGGCGCAGGGCCATGGCCTTGGATTCGTCATCGCTGACGAGTTCGACCTTGTCGACGATCGACAGATCAAGGTTTTTGGGGACGAAACCGGCACCGATGCCCTGGATCTTGTGCGGTGAAGGCTTGATTTCTTCTCCGGCCAACGCCTGGGTGATCACCGGCGAGGTGATGGGCTCGACGGCCACCGACAGAATCGGCTTGCCCTGGGTGTGCTTGATGTAGCGTGAAACCCCGGTGATCGTGCCGCCGGTGCCGACGCCAGAAACCAGTACATCAACGCCGCCATCGGTGTCGTTCCAGATTTCCGGGCCGGTGGTTTTTTCGTGGATCGCGGGGTTGGCCGGGTTCTCAAACTGCTGCGGCATGAAATACCTGGCCGGGTCGCTGGCCTGAATTTCTGCGGCTTTGTCGATCGCACCCTTCATGCCCTTGGCCGGCTCGGTCAAGACCAGCTCGGCACCCAGCGCCTTGAGTACCTTGCGCCGCTCGATACTCATCGATGACGGCATGGTCAGCATCAATTTGTAACCACGCGCCGCTGCGACAAACGCCAGGCCGATCCCCGTGTTCCCCGACGTAGGCTCGATGATGGTCATGCCCGGCTTGAGTACGCCACGGCTTTCGGCATCCCAGATCATGTTGGCGCCAATCCGGCATTTAACTGAATAACCGGGGTTGCGGCCTTCGATCTTGGCCAGGATGGTCACGCCGCGCGGCGCAATGCTGTTGATCTGGACTAAAGGCGTGTTGCCGATGGATTGGGCGTTGTCTGCATAAATGCGGCTCATGGCGGGGTCCTTGTGCACCTTTTGGGAAGATCCCAAGGGTAGGCCTCACGCTGACATGCGTCCAGTCATGGCGTGACGCCTCATTCAGGGACTGAATGGCGCGTCTGCGTTCACGTCAGGCGGGCAGCGCGTTATAGTCGGACATACTTTTCAGTTCTCCCGCCCTGCCCCTTGCAGGACCCGGGTCATGGTTTGAGGAATTGCAGATGAAGTTTGAAGGCACACACGCCTATGTGGCCACCGATGACCTGAAACTGGCGGTCAACGCGGCCATTACCCTGGAGCGGCCGCTGCTGGTCAAGGGCGAGCCCGGCACCGGTAAAACCATGCTTGCCGAGCAACTGGCTGAATCCTTTGGCTGCAAGCTGATCACCTGGCATATCAAGTCAACCACCAAGGCCCACCAGGGCCTCTATGAGTACGACGCAGTCAGTCGCCTGCGTGACTCGCAACTGGGTGTCGACAAGGTTCACGATGTGCGCAACTACCTTAAAAAGGGCAAGTTGTGGGAAGCCTTCGAGGCCGAAGAACGCGTCATCCTGCTGATCGACGAGATCGACAAGGCAGACATCGAGTTCCCCAATGATCTGCTGCAAGAACTCGACAAGATGGAGTTCTACGTTTACGAGACGGACGAGACGATCAAGGCCAAGGTGCGCCCGATCATCATCATTACCTCCAATAACGAAAAAGAACTGCCGGACGCCTTCCTGCGCCGCTGCTTCTTCCACTACATCAGTTTCCCGGACCGCACCACGCTGCAGAAAATCGTCGACGTGCACTTCCCCAACATCAAGAAAGAGCTGGTCAGCGAAGCGCTTGATGTGTTTTTCGATGTGCGCAAGGTCCCGGGCTTAAAGAAAAAACCTTCCACCTCCGAGCTGGTCGACTGGCTCAAGTTGCTGATGGCCGACAATATCGGCGAAGCGGTATTGCGCGAACGTGATCCGACCAAAGCCATTCCGCCACTGGCCGGTGCCCTGGTGAAAAACGAGCAGGATGTGCAATTGCTTGAGCGCCTGGCGTTTATGAGCCGCCGCCCCAATCGCTGATTTCCGAGAAGGCGAAAAGCATGCTGCTTAATCTGTTCAATGAAATGCGTGCGGCCAAGGTGCCGGTTTCAGTGCGTGAGCTGCTGGACCTGATCAACGCCCTGAAAAACCGGGTGACCTTCGCCGATATGGACGAGTTCTATTATCTGGCCCGTACGATCCTGGTGAAGGACGAGCGCCATTTCGACAAGTTCGACCGCGCATTTGGCGCCTATTTCAATGGTCTGCAAAACCTCAATGAACACCTGGAGGCACTGATCCCCGAAGACTGGCTGCGCAAGGAGTTCGAACGCTCGCTGAGCGACGAAGATCGCGCCCAGCTGCAGTCACTGGGCGGGCTGGACAAGCTGATCGAGGCGTTCAAGCAGCGTCTGGAAGAGCAAAAGGAACGCCATGCCGGCGGCAACAAATGGATCGGCACCGGTGGCACCAGTCCGTTCGGCTCGGGCGGTTATCACCCCGAAGGCATCCGCGTGGGCGATGCTGGCGCACGTCAGGGCAAGGCGGCCAAGGTCTGGGAACAGCGCGAGTACAAGAACCTGGATGATCAGGTCGAGCTGGGCACGCGCAATATCAAGGTCGCGCTGCGTCGGCTACGTAAATTCGCCCGCCAGGGCGCAGCGGATGAGCTGGATATCGATGGCACCATCGACCACACCGCTCGCGATGCCGGGTTGCTGAATATTCAGATGCGCCCGGAGCGGCGCAACAATATCAAACTGCTGTTGCTGTTCGATATCGGCGGTTCGATGGACGCCCATATCAAAATTTGTGAAGAGCTGTTTTCCGCGTGCAGAACCGAGTTCAAACATCTGGAGTACTACTACTTTCACAACTTTATCTATGAATCGGTGTGGAAGAACAACCAGCGTCGTCAGGTTGAGCGCATCTCGACCCAGGACCTGCTGAACAAATATGGCGCGGATTACAAAGTGATCTTTATCGGTGACGCGACGATGGGACCCTATGAGATCACCCATGCCGGGGGCAGTGTCGAGCACTGGAATGAAGAGCCGGGCTACAAGTGGATGCAGCGTTTTATGGAGAAATACAAAAAGCTGGTGTGGATTAACCCGTATCCCAAGGACACATGGCATTACACGGCTTCGATCGGGATCGTACGTGATCTGATCGAAGACCGCATGTATCCGCTCACCCTTGAAGGGCTGGAAGAAGGGATGCGGTTTTTGGCCAAATAATTCAGCGCGGTGAGTGTGGCAGCGGGCTTGCTCGCGATTGTTCGACGCGGTGTTCCTGCTTTACCGCGCCGCCTGAATCGCGAGCAAGCCCGCTCCCACATAAATGGCGCTAAGCCACAAACCGCCGCATAAACACCACATGCTGGCGTTGCGCCGCCTCCTGCGTGGTCGGACGCATATGCACGCCCTCCCCCGGCAAGCACTGGGCCAGTCGCGCCAGCGCCAAAGGCGTCAAGGCGCCAAGTCGCGGGTAACCGCCAATGGTCTGGCGGTCATTGAGCAGCACGATCGGCTGGCCATCCGGCGGCACTTGAATGGCGCCCAGCGGTATCCCTTCCGAGATCATCGGTGCGCCCTGATACACCAACGCAGGCCCCAGCAAACGGATGCCCATGCGATCGGCGCGAGTGTCCAGCGTCCAGGCGCTGTTGAAAGCATCGAAGGTACTTTGCCCGCTGAAAGCACCCATTTGCGCGCCCATTACCACGTCCAGCGCCGGATTGGCGCTGAATACCGGTTGCAGTTCGCATGGCAACTCTCGCAATTGCCCGGCATGCCCGGCGTACGTCAATTCATCACCTGCCACCAGCCCGCGACCAAAACCATCCGGCCCGCCGAGCTGCTCACGGGCGACAGTCGCGCAACTGCCCAGCACTTGCGGCGCAACAAAGCCCGCGGGCGCTGCCAGATAAGCCCGGGCACCGCTCAGCGGCCGGGTAAATACAAGGGTCTGGCCTTGCTTCAGGACAAAACTGCGCCAGGGCTTGAGCGGCTGCCCGTCAATGGTGGCCGCCAGGTCCGCGCCCGCCAATGCCAGAGTGCAATCGGCCTTGGCAACAAGGGTCAGGCCGCCCAGGGTGATTTCAATCACCGCTGCATCCGGCGAATTGCCCAGCAGCCAGTTGGCCCAGGCCATCGACAGCCAGTCTGCGGCGCCGCCCTGGGTTACGCCCAAATGCCGCACGCCAAAACGCCCCGCGTCTTGCAGCAGGCACAATGGAGTGCTGGCCTGAATCAATAAGTGGCTCATGCCAAGGCCTCCTGAGGCGTGTCGTCACCGCCCAGGCGGATAAATTCAGCATGGGACACGGGTGCAAACTGCACCCTGTCACCGGGTTGCATCAGGCTGTAGCCATCACGTTCACGATCAAACAGTGCGCTCGGCGTACGCCCGACCAGGTTCCAGCCCCCCGGGGATTGCGCCGGGTAGGCTGCCGTCTGTCGCTCGGCAATGCCCACGCTGCCACTGGCCACACGCTTGCGCGGGGTGTTCAGGCGTGGCGCGGCCAGAGCCTCTTCAACCAGCCCCATAAAGGCAAAACCTGGAGCAAAACCGAGGGCAAACACCTGGTATTCGTGCTCACTGTGCCGGCGAATCACTTCGCTTACCGAGCAGCCGGCGCGCTGGGCCAGCAACGTCAGTTCCGGGCCCACGCTCACGTCGTACCACACGGGCAGCACATGACACTGGCCAAGGTTGCGGGTTTCCGGGCGCAGGTCGGTCAAGGCCTGGGCGATCAATTCACGGGCCTGGGCCGGGGTCAGCGCCAGCCCGTCGTAATGCACCATCATTGTGGTGTAGGACGGCACCAGATCGATCAGATGCACCGCAAAGCAGGTGCGGATCCGCTCGCTGGCAGCCAGTATCCAGGGCATGTTGCTTTCGGCAATTTCATCAAACAGGCGCAGCATCAGGCAATCGATGGCGACCACTTCGATACGCGGCTTCATGCCCGCGCCTGCTGCTCAAGGGCTTCGCGAATACGCTGCACAGCAGCAATCGAGCTAATGTTGTCGCCATGCACACACAGGGTATCAGCGTGCAAATGCAGGGCACTGCCGTCACTGGCAAGCAGGGCCTTGCCCGCTGCAATGGTCAGGGCCTGCTGCACGATGACATCCGCATCGTGGTGGACTGCCCCCGGTAGTTGTCGCGAGACCAGCCGCCCGGCATTGTCGTAGGCGCGGTCGGCAAACGCTTCAAACCACAGTGTTACCCCAAACTCGTCGCCGATTGCCTGGGCGGCGCTGTTGTCGCGCGTGGCCATCAGCATGAGCGGCAAGCTGGAATCGTAAGCGGCCACAGCCTGAACCACTGCCCGCAGCTGTACCGGGTTGGCCATCATGTCGTTGTACATCGCGCCGTGGGGTTTGACATAGCTGACCTGCACACCCTGTGCGCGGCAAATACCGTCCAGTGCACCGATCTGATAATGCAGCAGATCCTGCACTTCCTGCCCCGAATAGCTTATGGAGCGGCGCCCAAAGCCCGCCAGATCCTGATACGCCGGATGAGCACCGATCTTCACATTATGCGCCACAGCCAGGGCCACGGTTTTGCGCATGATGCCTGGGTCGCCGGCATGAAAGCCGCAGGCAATGTTGGCGCAATCGATAAACGGCATGACTTCGGCATCCAGGCCCATGGTCCAGCTGCCAAAACTCTCACCCATGTCACAATTCAATAACAGGCGGCTCACGATGATGCTCCTGTGGTCTTTTTATAGATTAGGTAGGAGCATTTTTCGACAGGCGCGGGCCATTCGTCCAACTAATAAAAGCCGGGCTCGGGCATAAGAAAAATTTGATTGCTTAACATTTCTTGTGAAAGGGGATATTCCCCCGGGGTCAGTAGCTGCGCTCGCGGCGGGCAATGCGCTCACGCTGGCGTTTGCCGCCGAGCACGACCCAGTCCACCAGCCGCAGGAAACCTTCGATAATGAAGGAGAACAGCAAGGCACCCGCCATCGCCCAACCAATGGCGCTCGGCGACAGCAACACCTGGTAGGTGTAGGCGTTCAGGGTTTCTTCGCGAATGGCCGGGTCAGCCGCATAGGCCACTTGCAGGGCGCGCATGTACCATGGGCCCTGCATGGCCTGGAACTGCTCATCAAGCAGGCGTTGACGGTTGAGCAAGGTGCCGAGGCTGCCGGCATCACTGCGAAAAACCGGGTCACCGCTGGCCTGGTAATGGGCCACCAGCGCTTGCAGGTCACCCTTGAAAAACTGGTTGGCGGTGTTCTGGAACCCCGCCAACCCGGTCTGGGCCTCGATCAGATGAGCTTCAACACGGTTGGCGTAATCATTGATAAACCCCGGCACTTGCACACCGATCAGCAGGCCAAGAGTAAACAATACCAACCGCAGGTAGCTCAGGAACATACACACCCATCCTTATTCGGTTATGCCCTGGCTGACGCATTCACCGCGTCGCCACAGACTCCATTGGCCCGGTTCGTAGCGTGTCCAGGTTTCGTTTTCAGTCAGTGGCTCGGTGGCAATCACGGTGACTACATCGTTGGGCGTGGTCTCTGCCTGAAAATCGACGATAACATCGACATCTTTCAGGCGCGCCGGGCCAAACGGGGCTCGCCGGGTAATTTGCGCCAGCTTGGTCGAGCAATAGCAGAAAAGCCAGTCGCCATCACTGAGCAGGCAATTGAACACGCCTTTGCTGCGAAACCCGGCGCACGCCTCGACCAGCACCGGCAGGATGCGTTCGACGTCGACCGGCTCCGGGAAGGCTTCACGGACCCGGTTGAGCAGGTCACAGAACGCCGCTTCACTGTCGGTATCACCAATAGGGCGGTAAAAACTCGTACTCGGAGAAAAGTCGGCCAACTGGCCATTGTGCGCAAAACACCAGTTGCGTCCCCACAGCTCGCGAACAAACGGGTGGGTATTGGACAGGCACACCTTGCCCACGTTGGCCTGGCGGATATGGCCAATCACCACTTCGCTTTTGATCGGGTAACGCTGTACCAGCAGGGCGACTTCGGAGTCGCAACTGGCGGCAGGGTCCTGGAACAAGCGCAGGCCCCGGCCTTCATAGAAGGCAATGCCCCAGCCATCACGATGCGGGCCAGTACGCCCGCCGCGCTGCATCAGGCCGGTAAAGCTGAACACAATATCAGTCGGGACGTTGGCGCTCATGCCCAATAATTCACACACGCTCGCACTCTCGCATTCAGGCTGGACGAAACAAAATTACAACCGCGGCTCAACCCGTGACGGGCCCGATGCACGCGGCGCACTCTTTGGAACATGACGGTCATCGCCGGCCGGGCCAAAAGGCTGGTCGTCTTCAGGATCGGCCTGACGGGCTTTGGCGGCCGCGGCGGCTTGCGCCTTGCGGGCTTTGCCGGAGCGCTCGATCGGCCAGCGGATCAGCACAAATATAGCGTAAACGCACAGTGCAATTATGGCGTACATCAGCAGGTCAGAGACCGCGCGCCAGGCGTTGTCGCCCACTTTAAAGGCCAGATCCAGAGCAGCAATCGCCACTGCAGGGGCAAATTTTTCCTTGACCGGGTCAATGATGGTCGGGCTGAACAGCAACACGGCCATTAATACCCGCAACGGTTCGCGCAACCAGCGCCACATAAAGCGGGTCATGCGGCACCATACGAGCAGGCAGCCCAAAGCAGCAAAGGCGTAAAGGCCCCAGGCGATCAGATAGTCGTTCTCGGTCATGGTATCCATGGTCGGCAGGCAATGAGAGGCTATGATAACGGCTTTTAGGCAGTGCGGCTGCAACGCCGTCAGCGTCACTTATTTTTCATGCAGATTTCAGAGCACACTCAATGACCCAATCAGCCTCCCCAATCAGCGCTCCTATCGCACATAAGATCGAGGGCTCAGACCCTTACTCGTGGCTGCAAAACCGCGACAGTGACGAGGTTTTGGACTACCTGAAAGCCGAAAACAGTTATCAGGAGGCGCAGTTGGCCGACCAGGCTGAATTGCGGGAGACGCTGTTTCAAGAGATCAAGGGACGGATTCGCGAGACTGATCTGTCGCTGCCCTCCCCCTGGGGCCCGTATCTGTATTACACGCGCACCAACGCCGGCGATGAATACGCCCGCCACTACCGTTGCCCGCGCCCGGCCGATGACAGCCAGCAGGTGGACGAGAACGCCGAACATTTGTTGCTGGACCCCAATGCATTGGCCGATGGTGGCTTTATTTCTCTGGGGGCGTTCAGTATCAGCCCCGATCACCAGCGCCTGGCCTACAGCCTGGACACTAGCGGCGAAGAAACCTACCGCCTGTTTGTAAAAGAGCTGGGCAGCGGCACGGTCACCGAGCTGCCGTTTGAAGACTGCGATGGCAGCATGACTTGGGCGAATGACAGCCAGACCCTGTTTTTCGCCGGGCTGGACGACACCCATCGTCCGCACAAGTTGTTTCGCCACACCCTCGGCGAAACAGCTGCCCATGAAGTATTCCATGAAGCGGACGGGAGGTTTTTCCTGCACTGCTACCGCTCTAGTTCTGAACAGCAACTGATTTTGTTGCTTAACAGTAAAACCACCAGCGAAACCTGGGTGCTGGACGCCAACCTGCCGCGCCAGCCCTTCAGCTGTCTGGCACTACGGGTTGAAAACCACGACTACAGCGTCGATCACGGCCTGTTTGAAGGCCAGTGGGCGTGGTTTATCCGCACCAATCAGGACGGCATCAACTTTGCCCTGTATTACGCCTTCGGCGAGGTGCCGTCACGCAATGACTGGCAGCCACTGATTGCCCATAGTGACAGCGTGATGCTGGAAGGCATGACCCTCAACGCCCAAGCCTTGTGCCTGAGCCTGCGCGAGGGCGGCTTGCCCATTATCGAAATCCGCCCCGACGGCCTGACGCCATATCGCGTGCAATTGCCGGACGCGGCCTACAGCCTGTATGTGCAAGACAGCCTGGAATTTGACAGCAAGTACATTCGCCTTCGCTACGAGGCGCTGAATCGCCCGGCACAAGTGCGCCAGTTGACCCTTGCCACAGGCGAGCAAAGCGTTCTCAAGGAAACCCCTGTGCTGGGGCCATTCAACGCCGATGATTACGTCAGCCATCGTTTATGGGCCACCGCCCCCGATGGTACTCAGGTGCCGATCAGCCTGGTGGTCAAACGCGATGTGCTGGGCAAACCTGTGCCGCTCTACCTGTATGGCTACGGGGCCTATGGCGAATGCCTTGACCCGTGGTTTTCCCATGCCCGTCTAAGCCTGCTTGATCGTGGCGTGGCCTTTGCCATTGCCCATGTACGTGGCGGCGGCGAGTTGGGCGAGGCCTGGTATCGCGCGGGCAAGCAGGAACACAAACACAACACCTTCACCGACTTTATCGCCTGCGCCGAACACCTGATCGACCAAGGGCTGACCCGCAGCGAACAACTGGTCATCAGTGGCGGCAGCGCCGGTGGCCTGTTGATCGGTGCCGTACTCAATCAGCGCCCGGAACTGTTCAAGGCAGCGATTGCCGAAGTGCCGTTTGTGGATGTGCTCAACACCATGCTCGACCCGGAACTGCCGCTGACCGTCACCGAATACGACGAATGGGGCAACCCGCAAGACCCCGAGGTCTATGAACGGATCAAGGCTTACGCGCCCTATGAAAACGTTACCGCGCAGGCTTACCCGTCAATGCTGGTGATTGCCGGGTACAACGACAGTCGCGTGCAGTACTGGGAAGCGGCCAAATGGGTGGCCAAGCTGCGCGCCAGCAAGACCGATGACAATTTGCTATTGCTGAAGACCGAGCTAGAAGCAGGCCATGGCGGCATGAGCGGGCGTTATCAGGGCTTGCGCGACGTGGCGCTGGAATATGCATTTGTGTTCAAGGTGCTGGGGATTTGACAGCCCCGCCGATCACACCCCTCTTCAACCGTTAGAGATACTGTAACCGTGGGAGCGAGCCTGCTCGCGAAGATCGTTCCCGAGCAGGCTCGCTCCCGCAAAGGCAAAGCATCAGCTCGGTGGATGCACGGTCAATCCTGCGAGCTTTTGCCCTTCGGGTCTTTAAGCTCCAGCCCCGGCAGTGGCTGATCCTTGGGCGGCTGCGGCAGGTCGATCGGTGGCAGCGGTATCAGGCTGCCACTACCGGCCACAGGCTTGGGCACGGCGCGCGGGGTGATTTGCGGGTACGGGGTTGGCGTGGCGGTGCCCGGCGAACCCGGCGCGGCTGTCACGGGGGTAATCGGTACTGTGGTCAATTCCGCTGCCTGGGCCGCACTTATCAAGAGCGCGCACCCTGCAATGGCCGTTAGAATAGTGCGTTTCATCAATCACTCCGTTGCCAGACCGGCTTGTCTGCCCTCAGGCTACTCGTAACCTGCGGTTTTTGCCCCCCTCAATGAGATTTCCATGAAACGTTTTGTTTTGCTCGACACCACTCCGATCCCCGAAAACGGCGGCGCCTTGTGCCTGTTCGAGTATGGCGAAGACTTCGTGATCAAGATTCAGGGTGGTGATGGCGGCCAGCTGATGAACACCCGCATGCACGGCTCCGAAGACGCACTGGCCGAAATACCTTGCCGCAAAGTCGCAGGGCGCCAGCAATCGCGGGTACTGATCGGCGGGCTGGGCATGGGCTTTACCCTGGCTTCAGCACTCAAACATCTGGGTAAAACGGCTGAAGTGGTGGTTGCCGAGCTGGTGCCCGGCGTTGTGGAATGGAACCGCGGCCCGCTTGGCGAAAAATCGGGCAACCCGTTGCAAGACCCACGCACCGTGATTCGCATGGAAGACGTGGCCAAGGTGCTGCAAGCCGAACCCAACGGTTTTGACGCAATCATGCTCGACGTCGACAACGGCCCCGAAGGCCTGACCCAAAAAGCCAATAGCTGGCTGTATTCGGCCGGCGGCCTGAGTGCCTGCGCCAAGGCCTTGCGCCCCAAAGGCATACTGGCGGTATGGTCTGCCAGTGCCGACAAACAATTTTCGGACAAACTGCGCAAAGCCGGTTTCAAGGCTGAGGAAGTCCAGGTGTTTGCCCACGGCAACAAGGGCACCCGACACACCATCTGGATTGCAGAAAAAATCAAAGGCTGATCAACAGCTAAACTTAACGACATAACCGTCATTAGTCTTACAAGGTGAACCCATGAGTTCGGCGAATCCACCCTCCCACACCGCCAAGCTGGATCGCATCCTGGCCGATGCCCAGCGTGACCGCGAAATGGGCTATCGCGACAAGGCCCTGAAAATGTACCCCCACGTGTGCGGCCGCTGCGCCCGTGAATTTGCCGGCAAGCGCCTGAGCGAGCTGACTGTTCACCACCGCGACCACAACCACGACAACAACCCGCAGGACGGCTCCAACTGGGAGCTGTTGTGCCTGTACTGCCACGACAACGAACACTCGCGCTACACCGACCAGCAGTATTTTTCGGACAGTTCCACCAGCAGCCCGAAAATCGCCAAAGCTACCCACAACCCATTCGCAGCACTGGCCGGGCTGATGAAAAAAGACGAGTAGCCTGTTTTCGTTGCAACTGCCGAAACTGCGTCCGATTGCGCAGCGATCGTAAAACCAGAGCCCGCGACTTCACGAGCAGACCGCAAGGCTCGGGCTTTACGACGACTCCGTCGCCGGACGCAGCCTGCGGCAGCTGCTACGGAGTTTGGGACAACACAGGTATACTCGCGTCTTTTTTCGCAAGGGCTCGGGCACGTGGCAAACAAACGGTACAGCTGCATTGGTTTGTATAACCCCAAATCACCGGAAAACGTCGGCTCGGTGATGCGTGCGGCTGGTTGCTACAACGTGGCGTCGGTGTTTTATACCGGCAAGCGCTATGAACGCGCCCGCGACTTCATCACCGATACCAAGAAAGTCCATCAGGATATCCCGCTGATCGGTATCGATGACCTGAAAAAAATCATCCCCCTGGGCTGTATCCCCGTCGCCGTAGAAATGGTCGAGGGCGCGCGCCCATTGCCCGAGTACACCCACCCGGATCGGGCGATTTATATCTTTGGCCCGGAAGACGGATCCCTCGGCAAGGATGTGCTGGAATGGTGTGAGGACGTGATTTACATCCCCACCACCGGCTGCATGAACCTGGCTGCAACAGTCAACGTGGTGCTCTACGACCGCTTGGCCAAGGGCAACAATACCCGTTCCGGGCCCAAGTTCGGCTAGGTCAGACCTTGCCTCTGTTCTGCTGGCTGGCACTCCAGTCCACCAGCAGGCTGTAGGCGATGGCGAGCAAGGTGGGGCCGATGAAAAGGCCGATAAAGCCGAAAGCTATCAAGCCGCCAAACACGCCCAGCAGCACGATCACCAGTGGCAGGTTGCCGCCCCGACTGATCAGATAAGGCTTGAGCACGTTATCGACACCGCTGATGATCAGCGTGCCCCAGATGCCGAGAAAGATCGCCATCCCGTAGTCACCCTTCCAGACCAGCCAGGCCGTGGCAGGTACCCAGATCAGCGGCGGCCCCATCGGAATCAGGCTGAGCAGGAACGTAGCCAGCCCAAGTACCAGCGCCCCCGGCACGCCGGCAATCAAGAAGCCGATCAATGCCAGCAATGCCTGCGCCGCTGCGGTGCCGATCACACCGTTGACCACGCGCTGCACGGTACCGGCCACCAGCTCCTGATAATAATCCGCGCGCTCACCGATCAGGCGCTCCAGCAAACCGTGTACAAAACTCGCCAGGCGCGGCCCGTCACGATAGAAAAAGAACACAAAGACAATACTCAGCGTCAGTTCCAGAATACCGCTGCCGATCTGTGCACTGCGCGCCAGCAACCAGTTACCGACCTGCCCCAGGTAAGGCTTGATGGCCACCAGCATTGCCGCACCCTGCTCGTCGATGGTGTTCCAGATGCCCACCAGACGCTCCCCCACCAGCGGCAGACCGGCCAGCCAGGCCGGCGCTTCAGGCAAACCTTCAAGCTGCACATCCTTGACGAAGGTGGTGGCATCGCGAACATGATCTGCCAGGTTCAACCCCAGCCACACCAGAGGCCCGGCCACCAACAGCATCCAGCCCAGGGTAAGGATGCCGGCAGCGAGCGACTCGCGCCCACCGAGCAAGCGTGTCAGCAGGCGCATCAGGGGCCAACTGGCAAATGCCAGTACCGCGCCCCAGAACAAGGCCGACCAGAAAGGGGCCATCACCCACAGGCTGGCACCGAACAACACCAGGAGCAGAATCTGCACCAGCAGGCGATCGTTATTGAGCATGTGTGTTCCACAGAAAATTCAGAAATCAAAGAAGGACGACGACTACGTAGAGTGTAGTCGTCGTTTACACAGGCTTAACGCAACAGTTCGATGCGCAACCCTTTGGCCTGACCGTCACCCAGTTCCAGGCGCGACGCCCGTACACCGTTAGCGATCAGCGCATCGCGCCAGGCGCCAGCCTTGGCACCGGTTAAACTGACCCTGGAGGTTGCATCCAGGTTCAATGCCCTTGAAATTAACGTCAGCCACTGAGTATCCGGGTCGCTCGCAAGCTTGGGGAAATCCAGCTCGCCCGTGCTTTTAAGCTGGCGTTGCAGGGTAGCCGAGGTAGGCAACAGTTCTCCCAGGTCGGCACTCGCCTGCATCTGCTCAACGTGCAGATAGGCCTTGCGATTGCCCCGATTGATCCCGTACAGGGCAACCAGCTGGTTCTGAGCGGGGGCCGCACGGCGCAGCAGCAAGTAAGACTGCTGCTCGTCGGAGCCCACCAGCTTGGAATTGCCGAACACTTCATTGGCCCACAGGCTGCTTTCGCCACAGTCACGAGCCTGACACCAGAACAACAACTCGGCGCCCTGCTTTTGCAACGCCTCGCGTGCAGCGGTAAAGGCTTCGGTGGCCGAGTGCTCGGCAGGCAGCTCGTAGGTGACGGCCGTTATCTGACCACGGGCATTGACCTGCCCTTCGAATCGCAGGCGGCCGCTGATCTTGCGGATCGAGCCCATCGGGTAGATACGTTCGACATCGGGCCGCACGCTGTAATCGACAATCTGCGCGTCCGCGAGGCGCGGCACATCCGGCAAATCACTGCTGCCGGGCACATCGCTGGCCCAAAGTAACGGGCTCAAACAGCCCAGGCCCAGAGCCAGGATAAATCGGCTGGGTATTTTCATCGGCGCACATCACCGGGTGATGACGTGTGGCTGAGCATCCTCACGATAGAGACCGGGTGGCCTTTCGGGGTCGCAGCGGTGTACAGATCTATCATGGTTGTCTCCCATTTCAACCCGCCAAGCCTCGACAGTTGCTAGCCGCAAGTCAAGGAACAGCGAAGAAGCGATTGAAACAGTCTGCAACAAGGATCGCTCCCGCCTCGTCATTCAGGTGCAAATGATGGCCACCCGGCAACCGTTCCAGGTTGAAGGGTAGCCGATCCAGTAGCTCGGGGTGGCTGGCCAGCATGCCCTGCTGCGCCACCACCAGGGTGGTCGGGCAACTCACCCGTCGTACAAAGGACATCGCCTGCTCGTCACTCAGGCGCAAGGGCGATGGCAAGGTGAGCCGGCTGTCGCTGCGCCAGCTGTAGCCGCCGGGCACGGGCATCAGCCCGCGCTGGGCGAGCAGCTCGGCGGCCTCACGGCTGACGGCTACCAGGCCTTTCATCCGCGCTTCGACAGCCCGGTCGAGTGTCGGATGCACCGACTTGCGCTTGTGCTCCAGATCGAGCTGCGCCTGCAGAGCCTGGCCCATGCGCTCGGCGGCATCACCCTCGGGGCCGCTGCGCGCGACAATGCCATCAATCAGCCCCATGCGGGTCACGCGCTCCGGGAACGAACCGGCAATGACCACAGACACAATGGCACCCAGTGAGTGCCCAAGCAGAGCAAAGCGCTCCCAGCCCAGTTGCTCGGCCACGCACAGCACATCAAAGGCATAGTCCGCCAGCGCATAGCCGGCGCCACGGGGACGGTGATCGGAATGGCCATGCCCGGCAAAATCCAGGGCCACGATACGCAAGCCCGTCAGCTTTGGCGCCAGCCGGGCAAAGCTGTTGGCGTTATCCAGCCAGCCATGCAGGGCGATAACAGGCAAGCCATCCTCGGGGCCGAATATATGTGCAGCCAGCTCGATATGCGGCAGGCTCAGACGAATTTCTTCAACCACAGGGCTCATGCGAAATGCTCGTTAAAGGCCGGGATGACGGAGTTCCCAGCGGGCAAAAATCTGTTTCAGCAGGCTGGCGGTATCCTGCGGCTGCTCAAGCGGGAACATGTGCCCGCCCGGCACGCTCAACGCCTCGCCGTTGGGCATGCGCGCCACCGCCCTGGCATGATGGTTCATGACCACGCGGCTGTCGCGACCACGCACCACGGTCAGCGGCACCTGCAGCTTGAAGGCCTGCCCCGGACTGGTATGCGGAACGCTGCGATAGATATCGATTTCGGTGGCAGGGTCAAAGCGCAACCGCAAACACTCATCCACAGGTTGCAAGCCGTGCTCCAGATAGGCCTCGAAGCAATCGGGGTCAAAGCTGCGAAACAGTGATTTGCCGGCAAAGTAAGCGCGTGCCGCTTCACGGTCGGCAAACTCTTCACGCCGCCCCAGCGTGCGACCGGCGGGGGTCAGGCGATCAATCAGGCCAAAGCGCTTGGCCGCGCGAATCACCCATTGATCAGTGCGCGTCAACACCGGCGAATCCAGCATGACGACGCCCCGGTAAAGCTGCGGGCAGCGGATTGCGGCATGCAAATGCAACATCCCGCCCAGCGAGTGACCCACGCCCAGTACGGGCCCGGCTTGCTGGCGAAGATGATATATCAGCTCATCGACCAGGTTATGCCAGTTGTTGTCCACCGGGTAACGCGGGTCATGCCCGTGCTGTGACAAATGCGTCACGCAAAAATCCGGCGCCAGGGCATTGAACAACTTCCCGTACGTGGCTGAAGGGAAGCCGTTGGCATGGGCGAAAAAAATCTGCCGAGACATACAAGGCATCCAGATGTAGGAAGAATGCCGTATTGTCTGCAGGAATATTCTTCATATCAATGACCGTATGCGCCATGAGTGACGACACTACGGCCATTGACTGACCGTTTGATCACCGCGCTGGGGGTGTTTCACCCAGGGGCACAACGGCGATGGTCAGGCGCGAGATGCAGTTTATTTTACCGCTGTCGTCGCTCAGGCGGATATCCCACACATGGGTGGTGCGACCGATATGGACCGGGCGTGCGATTGCACTCACCCGGCCGCTGCGCACGCCACGCAAGTGGTTGGCATTGACCTCAAGGCCCACACAATAGAATTTTTGCGTATCGATGCACATGTAGCTGGCCATCGAGCCGAGTGTTTCTGCCAGCACCACCGACGCACCGCCATGCAGCAAGCCGAAGGGCTGGTGGGTACGATGGTCCACTACCATGCTTGCGGTGATGGAGTTGTCGTCAAACGCATCGAACGTGATATCCAGCACATCGCAAATGGTGTTTTTGCGCATTTCATTGAGGCGTGCCAGATCTGGCTGGGTCGTCCACAAGCTCATGTGGTCATTCCTTGGTCAGTGAGTGTTGGTGACGGAGCCACTGGCCCTCGACGCAAGCGTCAAATGCCATTAACCCGCCCCCAACTATCTTGCACTACGACCGTACTGTGCAACCGCTGCAATGCTCAGGGGTGATATGCGCTGAGCAATGTCATGCTGCCCGCCAGCGGCCACTCACCTTCAAGCTCCACCAGGCTGGCCGTGTGCATGGGCTGCGGTTGCCGCATGTGCCCGTGCAGCATCAGGCTGATCAATTCACCTACAAACGGCTGATGACTGACCAACAGCACATTGCCGCTGTCCGGCAGTTTGCCGAGCGCATACTTGGGTTCACTTTCGGGCGTCAGCCAGGGCACGGTGACGGGTGGTGATGAAAAGCCCAGGGCCTGGCAAACCAACGCGGCGGTTTGCTGGGCGCGCACATAAGGACTGACCAGAATGCAGTCCAGCGGCTGGCCAATCAAATGAGCGGCGCTGCCCAGCACCTGCTCACGCCCGTGGGGGGTCAGCTCACGCTCGGCATCACGGCGGGCATGGGGCTCGGCTTCGCCATGACGCAGAATCCAGACTTTCATGGCTTGGTCCCTTCACCATTGGCGCCTGGCGTGTAGGGCGCTTCGCCTTCAGGTGCCCGCGGCACTGGCCAGTCGGCGAACGGCCAGGGTTTTTGTTCGGTGTGAAAACTGCCGAAACGACCGATCTGCGCCAGGTAAAGGCTCAGGCTGTCACCAAAGTTCATCAAGCCGCCATTGGGCGCACCGTAGACCACACGGTAAATCAACTGCACCAGCACCAGCCCGCCAAGAACCAGTTGTGCCACCTGCCAGACCAGCAGGAAAACCAGCATCCACAGCACGCGCAAAACAAGCGACTCGTACTTGGGTGCGTTTTTAGTGTCGTTCATGTGCTGCTCCTGTGGTGCTCAGTTAAAACCGCTGGTGGAGATAAAGTCGACATCGGTCTTGGGCTCGCCACGCATCAATTGCCCGATCACCTGCTCCAGGGTGTAGCCCTCGAACAGGATTGCGTGCAACCCGGCAACCAATGGCATGTAAACGTTCAGTTCCTGCGCCTTGGCCTTGAGTACCTTAAGGGTATTCACGCCTTCGGCCACTTCACCCAGGCGGGTAACGGCATCTTCAAGGCTCAGCCCCTGCCCCAGGGCAAAGCCGACCTGATAGTTGCGGCTTTTAGGCGATGAGCAGGTAACGATCAAGTCGCCTACTCCTGCCAGCCCGAGAAAGGTCATGGGGTTGGCACCCTGGCTGACGGCGAAGCGAGTCATTTCTGCCAAGGCACGGGTAATCAGCATGCTTTTGGTGTTCTCGCCCATACCCAGCGCCACGGCCATGCCGGCGATGATCGCGTAAACGTTTTTCAGGGCCCCGCCCAGCTCCACGCCAAAGCGGTCGGCACTGGCGTAGACACGGAACGTGCGGCCATGCAGTGCAGCCTGCACGCGGGTGCAGAGTTCTTCGTCGGCGCTGGCGACCACGGTGGCAGTCAGCGCATGTTCGGCCACCTCGCGGGCGAGGTTGGGCCCGGAAAGCACACCGATGCGTGCCTGCGGGGCGATTTCTTCAAGGATCTCGCTCATCAGCTTGAAGCTGTGGGCTTCAATCCCCTTGGTCAGGCTGACCAGCATCTTGCCGCTCAGGCGCCCGGCATGCTCCGCCAGCACACTGCGCAAGGCGCTGGACGGCAAAGCCACGAAGCACAACTGGCAGGCATCGAGTGTGGCCTGCAAGTCAGTGACCGGCTCGACCCCGGGATGAATCTTGATACCTTTAAGGTAACGAGGGTTTTCACGATTGAGGCGAATGGCCTCGGCTTGCTCGGGGTCGCGCATCCACTGATGCACTCGATGACCGTTTTCTGCCAGCAAGTTGGCCACGGCGGTGCCAAAGCTTCCGCCTCCCAAGACCGCAATAGCGTGCTGTTCAGTCATATGCAATCCCGTTATCCATCTAGCAGTGGCAATGACGGCATTATACGGAGCACATCCCCCGCGACCAGCCCCACAGCATATAGATGGCCATGACTGAAAAAGAACAGGACCTCGGTTACCATGCGGTTCCGGTACTCACACCCAGAGGCAGCATTGCTGCACTTCAAAATGAACACGCGCAGGTCAAGGATGACAATGGACAGTGGAAATGGACTGACGCACTGGCGACTGACCGACGGAGCCGCGTTCCCATGATGACTCGCAGCCGGTGGGACATCCACACCCGCACGCAGATGATGAGTCTGGGCCCGGCCCTGCTATTGACGCTGTTGCTGATCAGCTTTTTTACCTTCGTACGAATCCAGGATTTGCGCCAGGAACTCAAGCACACCGGCCAATTGATCGCCAACCAGCTGGCACCCGCCACCGAGTACGGGATCATGTCGGGGAACAACGATGTGCTGGAAACCCTGATCAACGCCTCGCTGAACATTCCCCATGTTCAATTCGTGCAGGTACAGAACCGGGCCAACGACATACTGGCCCACGCCGAGCATCCCGCGCCCAATGCTGACAAGAGCTCGCAGGTTGAAGTGTTTCAGGCGCCGGTCAGAGTGCAGAAGAGCCCCTCCGGCGGTTATTTACTGCTCGGCAATCGACAGGCTGCGGACCTGACAGAAGATTATCTGGGCCGGGTACTGGTCGGCATGTCCGGCGAAGCATTCAGCACGCGCCAGCAGGAAATCCTGCTCAAGGCCGTGATTCTTGCCTTGTTTGCCCTGGGCTTCACTTATCTGCTGGCCAAGCGCCTGGCGTCCAACCTGTCCAGGCCCATCAGTGACATGAGCAAGGCGGTCAAGGCCATCCAGTACGGCGACTATAAAACCCCCTTGCCCGTGGTCGACGACGGCGAGCTGGGCACATTGGCCCAACACATCAACAACCTGGCCACAGGCCTTGAGCAAGCCAGCCGCGAGCAACAATCTGCCATTGCGCAATTGATCCAGACACGTGAAGAAGCCGAGCGTGCCAACCGTGCGAAAACCGACTTCCTGGCCATGATGAGTCACGAACTGCGCACCCCCATGAACGGCGTGCTGGGCATGCTGCAACTGCTGGAAACCACGCAGATGACCGAAGAGCAGGCCGAATATGCCGCCCTGGCATCGGAATCCACCGAACACTTGCTCAAGGTCATCAACGACATCCTCGATTTCTCCCGAATCGAACGCTCAGCACTGGAGCTGGAGCGTATCCCCTTCAACCTCGCCGAAATGGTCAGCAACTGCGCCCAGGCATTCCAGCACAACGCCGTGCAACGTGGCCTGCACTTGCAACTGAACATTCCTGAAGGGCTGCAGGACTTGCCTGTACTGGGCGATCCGACCCGGATCCGGCAAATCCTGGTCAACCTGATCGGTAATGCCCTGAAGTTCACTGAACGGGGTCAGGTGATTATCGAACCGCTCTGGCAACAACTGGATCACGAACTGATCTGGTTTACCTGCGCCGTACGTGACAGCGGTATCGGAATCAACAGCGAAAAACTGGACGCCATGTTCACCGCCTTCCAGCAGGCCGACAGCTCTATTTCCCGACGTTATGGCGGCACCGGGCTGGGCCTGCCCATCGCCCGCACGCTGGCGGAGCGAATGGGCGGCACGCTGCACGCCATGAGCGAAGAGGCCCAAGGCTCGGTGTTCACTCTCGAAATCCCGCTGCAACTGCATCAACCCGTCACGCTCAGCCAGAGACCGTTGCTGGAGCCTGGGGCCATCTGTGCACCCGGGCGCAAAGTGCTGCTGGTGGAAGACAACCAGGTTAACCAGACCGTCATTGAGGCCATGCTAAGCAGCCTGGGGTATGAAGTGACTATGGTCAGTGACGGTGCACAGGCCATTCACTTTGCCAACAGCGAGCGCTTCGCCGCGATCTTGATGGACTGCCGGCTGCCGATCATCAACGGCTATGAAGCCACCCGGCAAATCCGCCAGTTGCCCGGTTGCCGGGCCCTGCCCATCATCGCCCTGACCGCCAATGCCCTGCAGGGCGACCGGGAGACCTGCCTGCAGGCCGGAATGAACGATTACCTGGCAAAGCCGTTCAAACGCGCTGACCTGGAACAAATTCTGCAGCGCTGGGTCCAGTAACTTATGGCTAAAAGGCCACCTGCGACTGGCGTAAAAGACAAAAGTGCGGCAGTCTTAGGCACCCGAATGGGCCACTGAACCGGCCCGATTTAAATTTTCAGTGCACAAGTGTACATTCTTGTCCTTTGCGCTGTGACTTTCACTACAACGCAATAGTCTATGTGTAGGCTGGCGAACTGAAACACCTGTGTTTCAGTTGGTCGGGAAGATTTGCCCCACCCGCCGCATGGGATTATTGAGGAGCTCGCATGACCAAACAAAACGCCTTTACTCGGGAAGATCTGCTGCGCTGTAGCCGCGGCGAACTGTTCGGCCCGGGTAACGCGCAACTGCCCGCCCCTAACATGCTGATGGTAGATCGCATCACCCATATCAGCGAAGAGGGTGGCAAGTACGGCAAAGGTGAATTGGTCGCCGAGCTGGATATCACCCCGGACCTGTGGTTCTTCGCCTGCCATTTCGAAGGCGATCCGGTGATGCCGGGCTGCCTGGGCCTTGATGCCATGTGGCAGCTGGTCGGCTTCTACCTAGGCTGGCAGGGCCTGCCGGGCCGCGGTCGTGCCCTGGGTTCGGGCGAAGTGAAGTTCTTTGGCCAGGTCTTGCCGACCGCCAAGAAAGTCACCTACAACATTCAAATCAAGCGCGTCCTCAAGGGCAAGCTGAACCTGGCCATTGCCGATGGTTCGGTAACTGTCGACGGTCGCGAGATTTATACTGCCGAAGGCCTTCGGGTCGGCGTATTTACTTCCACTGACAACTTTTAAGGGTTATCCGCATGCGCCGCGTCGTTATCACTGGTCTGGGCATCGTTTCGTGCCTGGGCAATGACAAAGAGACCGTCTCCGCTAACCTGCGTGCAAGTCGCCCTGGCATCCGATTCAACCCGGAATATGCCGAAATGGGTCTGCGTAGCCAGGTTTCCGGCTCCATTGACCTGCCTCTCGAAGAGCTGATCGATCGCAAGATCTATCGCTTCGTCGGCCACGCAGCGGCTTACGCCTACCTGGCCATGAAAGACGCCATCACTGATTCGGGCCTGACCGAGGAGCAAGTCTCCAACCCGCGTACCGGCCTGATCGCCGGCTCCGGCGGCGCGTCGACCCTGAATCAGATGGAAGCACTCGACATCCTGCGTGAAAAAGGCGTCAAGCGTGTTGGCCCGTACCGCGTTACGCGGACCATGGGCAGCACCGTTTCCGCCTGCCTGGCCACCCCCTTCAAAATCAAGGGCGTGAACTACTCGATCTCCTCTGCCTGCGCCACCAGCGCCCATTGCATCGGTACTGCAGTCGAGCAGATCCAGCTGGGCAAGCAGGACATCGTATTTGCCGGCGGCGGCGAAGAAGAACATTGGAGCCAGTCGTTCCTGTTCGACGCCATGGGCGCCCTGTCCACCCAGTACAACGACACGCCTGAAAAAGCGTCCCGTGCCTACGACAAAAACCGCGACGGCTTCGTCATCGCCGGTGGCGGCGGCATGGTTGTTGTTGAAGAACTGGAACACGCCCTGGCCCGTGGCGCCAAGGTCTACGCTGAAATCGTCGGCTACGGCGCAACATCCGACGGCTACGACATGGTTGCCCCAAGCGGTGAAGGCGCCATCCGCTGCATGCAGATGGCAATGGCCACCGTTGACGGCCCGATCGACTACCTCAACACCCACGGCACCTCTACTCCGGTAGGCGACGCCAAGGAAATGGAAGGTGTGCGCGCGGTATTCGGCGACAAGGCCCCGGCCATCAGCTCGACCAAAAGCCTGTCGGGTCACTCCCTGGGCGCCGCAGGCGTTCATGAAGCGATCTACTGCCTGCTGATGATGGAAGGCAATTTCATCGCTGGCTCGGCCAACATCGAAGAGATCGATCCTGTCGTTGCCGACATGCCGATCCTGACCAAGACCCGCGAGAACGTCACGCTCAACAACGTGATGAGCAACAGCTTCGGCTTCGGTGGCACCAACGCCACTCTGGTCCTCAAGCGCTGGGCTGGCAAATAAGCCACCCGCTCGCGAAGTAAAAAATGCCCCGACTGGTTCGGGGCATTTTTTTGTCCGAGGGAACGTACAGCCGCCAGCATGCTCTATAAAGATCAGGACGTTTAATCACTCCACGCTGAGGTTTGCCATGACTGTTACCGTTAATACCGTGTCACACGAAGGTTTTCGTCACAGCATCAAGATCGACGATTACGAAGTGTTCACCGATCTGCCCAAAACAATGGGCGGCGAAGGCAGCGCCCCTACCCCCCATGATTATTTCGATGCCGCCCTTGGCGCCTGCAAAGCGCTGACGCTCAAGCTATACGCACAGAGAAAAGAGATCCCGCTCACCGGAGTCACGGTTGAAGTCAAACACGACGCCAGCGAAGAACTTAAGGGCAAATATGCCCTGCACGTCAAACTGACCCTCAAGGGCGTACTGACCGACGCTCAGCGCGAGGAACTGCACAATGTGGCCGACAAGTGCCCGGTGCATAAACTGATGACCACCGCCGAGGTCACCATCGAAACCCACCTGTCTGAAGGCGCTTTCAGCCAGTAACGGCCTGCCGCCCGGATAAGCGCTGGGTTATGCTCAGCGCTTATCCATTGCCGGGCCAGCACCATGCGCGCACTCACAGTGATCCGACCTCGGGCCGAGGACGTAGAAGGCCAACCGATTTTGCGCCCCCTGCCCTCGGCAAAATGCCGCAGCGTCGGGCCATTCGTATTTTTCGACCACATGCTGCTAACCCATTACCCTGCCGGTAGCGGCATGAATATCCGACAGCACCCGCATATTGGTCTGTCTACGCTGACTTATCTGTTTGAAGGCCAGATTCAGCACAAGGACAGCCTGGGATCTGACCAACTGGTGGGTCCCGGCGATGTCAGCTGGATGACCGCCGGTGCAGCCATTGCCCATATCGAACGCACGCCGGTATCATTGCTAGAGCAGGGTTCACATTTGCACGGCCTGCAGGTGTGGCTGGCATCACCCAAAACCCACGAGCAAGGTGCAAGCCACTACAGTCATCACCCCGCCGACAGCCTGCCCGTAAGCGACAACCTCGGGGTACGGATTCGCCTGATAGCCGGAACAGGCTTTTGCCTGACTTCACCGGTACCGGTGCTCTCGCCTACCCTTTACGCAGACGTGCATATGCAAACGGCCACCACCTTGCTGATCCCGGCCGACTACCCGGAACGCGCGCTTTATATGCTTGAAGGTGACGTGCAACTGGATGGCCAGGCACTGGAGCCCCACAGCCTTGTGCTGCTGGAAGCAGGCGAAGAGATGACCCTGAGTGCCGACAGCGACTGCCACCTGGTGCTGATCGGCGGCGCACCGCTGGATGGCCCGCGGCGCATGAACTGGAACTTCGTCGCCAGCGACCCGGCCCTTATCGAAAAGGCCAGAGCACGCTGGGCGGCAGGCGACTGGCCGACCGTTCCCGGAGAAATCGGCCGGATCGAACTGCCGTAAAACCCGTGCCTTACAAGACCATTGCCGCAACCCAGCCAAAGGCCAGCAGTGGCAAGTTGTAATGCAGGAAGGTGGGCACCACGGTGTCCCAGATGTGGTGATGCTGACCGTCAATATTCAGACCGGAAGTCGGGCCCAGGGTGGAGTCCGACGCTGGCGAACCGGCATCGCCCAGAGCGCCCGCCGTACCGACGATACACACGATGGCCATGGGGCTGAAACCCAGTTGCACACACAGCGGCACAAAAATGGCCGCCAGGATCGGCACCGTTGAAAAGGACGAGCCGATGCCCATGGTCACCAGCAAACCCACCAGCAACATCAGCAGTGCACCTACCCCCTTGCTGTGGTTGATCCAGCCGGCAGACGCTTCAACCAGCGACTTGACCTCCCCCGTGGCTTTGAGCACTTCGGCGAAACCCGAAGCGGCGATCATGATGAAACCAATCATGGCCATCATTTTCATGCCTTCGGTAAACAGATCGTCGGTCTCACGCCAGCGCACGATCCCCGAGGCCGAGAAAATCAGAAAGCCTGCCAGCGCACCAATGATCATGGAGCCCAGCCACAGCTGAATGATAAACGCCGCTGCAATGGCCACCCCAGCCACCAGCAATGTGCGCGGGTTATAACTAATGGCCACCTGCTCGACCTGCTCGATCTTGCCCAGATCATAATCGCGCTTTTTGCGGTAGCTGATAAATACCGCCACCAGCAAGCCGAACAACATGCCCAAAGCCGGGATTGCCATGGCGTGGGTCACGTTGACAGCGCTGATATCCACGCCACTTTTGCTGACGTTGGCGAGCAGTATCTGGTTAAGGAAGATGTTGCCAAAGCCCACCGGCAAGAACATGTAGGGCGTGATCAAACCAAAGGTCATGACACAGGCGATCAGGCGCCGATCGATTTTCAGTTTGGTCAGCACATACAACAGCGGCGGAACCAAGAGCGGGATAAAGGCGATATGAATAGGAAGAATATTCTGCGATGAAATAGCCACCACCAGCAGCAAGCCGATCAATAGCCATTTGACCCGATTGCCACCCACGGCTTGCTGCTTGTTGACCATGCGCAGTGCTTTATCGGCCATGGCATGGGCCAGGCCAGACTTGGCAATGGCTACTGCGAAAGCGCCCAGCATCGCATAGGACAAAGCGACCTGAGCACCGCCACCCAAGCCGCCATTAAACGCATTGAGCGTAGCCTCGATACCCAGCCCGCCGACCAGGCCGCCCACAAGGGCACCCACAATCAGTGCGATAACCACATGCACACGGGACAGACTGAGCACCAGCATGATGCCGACCGCGGCAATTACTGCATTCATCATTACAACCTCATAGCGCGCACCACGATAAAAACACCGTGAAGCGGAAAATTTCGGGCAAAAGAAGACTGTTCCAATCGCCGGATCTGGAAGTGTGGGTGTATTTGGGGCGCACACTTTGCAGCACCATCAGCGTCATGTCAAAGCGCATGCCGATAGCGGCCCCACAATCGTCCACAATCGGCCTTAACCCTAGTATTTGCAGGGCCAAATCGTACTTTTAAAGGGAGGGTCACATACTAAAAAAACGGGGTTTGGCATAAAGAAATACCACCTGCGGCCGCTAACAGACAAAGCCTCTTTTAGTCAGGATGTCTCCATGTCGCTCAGACAGCTTTCCATCCAATGGAAAATCACCCTTCTCGCCGGGCTCAGCCTGCTGGGTGTTGTTACCCTGCTGGTGGGGCTTTCGCTCTATCGCATGGACCACACTGCCGATCTGGTGGAGGCATCCAGCTCGCAGATGCTCAATGAGGCGGCACAGGCCCGCATTGAAGCGCAGGGTGAAGCCCAGGCACTGGCAATCAGCCGCCAGTTTATGGACGCCTACCAGTACGGCAACGGCTTCGCCCGCCAAGTCCTGTTTTTGCGTGAGCAATCGGAAAAACGCTTTCTGGATGCCTTCGACCTGCGTGAAGACCTGACCCGTCAGGTCAAAGCCGCCCTGCAGGCCAACCCGGACTTGCTGGGGCTCTCGCTGGTTTTCGAAGCCAACGCACTGGATGGCAAGGATCAGCTGTTCGATCATCAAAAAGAACTGGGCAGTAACGACAAGGGCCGCTTTGCCCTGTACTGGTCGCAACCGACGCCGGGCAAGCTGACCTCGATGGCACTGCCCGAATCAGACATGGCCGATACCAGCACCGGGCCCAGCGGCCAGGCCAACAACGCATGGTTTACCTGCCCGCGCACCACACGCAAACCGTGCATCATCGAGCCTTACTTTTATACAATCGACGGGCAAAGCGTACTGCTGACCAGTATCGTTTTCCCATTGATCGTGGACGGTAAAGTCATCGCTTCGCTGTCGGTGGATATCAACCTCAACAGCTTGCAAGCCCTCAGCCTGCAAGCCAGCCAGCGACTGTACGACGGGGAAACCCGGGTGGGCATCATCAGTTCGGCAGGCATCCTGGCCGGTTTCAGTGCTGATGCCAGCAAACTTGCCCAACGCCTCGATCAGGTCGACAGCAACGATGGCACGGCCCTGATCCGAATGATGGCCAGCGGTGATCAGGTACAAAGCATTCGCAGCCAGCAACGCCTGAAGGTGCTCACGCCCTTCCTGCCGATTCCGGGCAGCAAGCCGTGGGGCGTGTTGCTCGACGTACCCGAGAAAGTTCTGATCGGCCCGGCCCAGGCGTTGCAGGCCGAACTGGACGAGCGTAATAAAGCCGGAGCATTGATCGAGCTAGCCTGGGGCTCACTGGCGGCCATTATCGGGCTCTTGCTGGTGTGGCTGATGGCCCGTAGCGTGACCCGGCCAATCCTCGGCGTGGCCCATATGCTGGAAGATATTGCCAGCGGTGAGGGAGACCTGACCCGTCGCCTGGCCTACGATAAAAAAGATGAATTGGGGCAACTGGCCAGTTGGTTCAACCGCTTTCTCGACAAACTGCAACCGACCATCGCCGAGGTCAAACGCTCGGTGCAGGATGCCCGCAGTACGGCCGATCAGTCAGCGGCGATTGCCACCCAGACCAGCGCAGGCATGGAGCAGCAATACCGTCAGGTCGATCAGGCAGCCACTGCTTCCCATGAGATGAGCGCTACCGCACAGGATGTGGCACGCAGCGCAGCGCAAGCGGCCCAGGCCGCCCGTGATGCCGACCAGGCCACACGACAGGGCTTGACCATCATCGATCGCACCACCGCCAGTATCGATCATCTGGCCGCCGACATGAGCGTAGCCATGACCCAGGTTGAAGGGCTGGCTGCCGATAGCGAGAAAATCGGGTCGGTACTGGAAGTTATTCGTGCAATCGCCGAACAGACCAACCTCCTCGCCTTGAACGCAGCGATCGAAGCGGCACGAGCAGGCGAAGCCGGACGCGGGTTTGCCGTGGTGGCCGACGAGGTACGCAACCTGGCACGCCGGACCCAGGAATCGGTTGAAGAAACCCGCCAGGTCATCGAACAACTGCAAGCCGGCACCCAGGAAGTGGTGAGCTCCATGAGCAACAGCCATCGCCAGGCCCAGGGCAGTGTCGAGCAGGTGGGTCAAGCCGTGACCGCCCTGCAACAGATCGGCGATGCCGTGACCGTGATTACCGACATGAACTTGCAGATTGCCAGTGCGGCAGAAGAACAAAGTGCCGTGGCGGAAGAGATCAACAACAACGTTGCTACCATTCGCGATGTTACCGAGTCATTGTCTGAGCAAGCCAATGAATCTGCACGGGTCAGCCAGTCGCTTAACTCACTGGCCAACCAGCAGCAAAAACTGATGGATCAGTTCCGCGTCTGACCCTTTGGCGATGACGGCTTTAAGCCGTCGTCGCCTTTTGCTTACGCGCCGGTAGCTTGATGCTCACCAGCAACCCGCCTATCTCAGCCGTTCCAAGCTGCAGTTTGCCACCCCACGCTTCAACAATATCCCGCACGATGCCAAGCCCCAAGCCGTGACCACTGGCTTGCTCGTCAAGGCGCATACCACGACTGAACACCTGATCACGCTCAGTCTCGGGAATGCCCGGGCCATCGTCCTGTACTTCAATGACAAACCCGTCGCCAGTTTGGCTGATGCTCAGTTCGACTTGGGAGTCCGCCCATTTGCAGGCGTTATCCAGAAGATTGCCGAGCAATTCGAGCATGTCTTCCCGATCCCAGGGCAACAGCAACCCCGGCGCAACGTTGTGCGTCAGTTGCAGATGCTCGCCGTGGATCATCCCGAGAGTCGACAGCAGCCCCGGCAACTCTGCATCCGCATCGAATTGCGCACCCGGCAAGGCATCGCCCGCAAGACGCGCACGGTTAAGCTCACGGCTCATGCGCTGCTGTATCTGCTCCAACTGTTCACACAATGTATTTTGTATCTGCGGATAAGCCGCAAGCCGCGGATCGTTGGCCAGGCTGATCAACACCGCCAACGGAGTTTTGAGTGCATGCCCCAGGTTGCCCAGCGCATTGCGCGAGCGTTTGAGGGTGTCTTCGGTATGAGCCAGCAAATGGTTAATCTGCGTGACCAGTGGCTCAAGCTCAAGGGGCACCCGGGCATCCAGCTGAGAGCGCTGCCCCGACTGAAGCTGAGAAATTTGCTGGCGTGCTGTTTCCAACGGCCGCAGGGCACGGCGAACCGTGACGCGCTGCAGCAGCAAAATCACAATAAGGGCCAAGACCCCCATACCAAGACCGATCCGTTGAACTTGACGCAAGCTATCGCGTATCGGCGTGTAGTCCTGAGCCACCGTGATCGATACCGCCTGGCCAAGGCGCTGATAGTCGCTGCGCAAGACCAGTAACATCTGCCCTTCCGGGCCAGGCTGTAGTTCACGACTCAGGCCCGGTCGGTCGGGGCGCGGTAATTGAGCATCCCACAGCGAGCGTGAACGCCAGTGAGTCTCCCCGAATTCAATACTGAAATAGTGCCCGGAAAATGGCCGCTGATACGCCGGCGACAAACGCCGCTCATCCAGTTGCAAGCCCTGGGGGCCACGACTCAAGGCAATCAGCAAGTTCTCGCTGTCGTTTTGCAGGCCTGACTCCAGATAACGCTGAAGGCCATTTTCAAACAACCACAGACTGACCTGGCCTACTACCAGACCGGCAATCAAGAGCACACTGATCAAACCCAGGCTCAAGCGCCTTTGCATGGACTTCACTGACTGGCCGTACCGAACATATACCCCTGACCACGACGGGTTTCGATGACTGTACGCCCAAGCTTACGACGCAGATGGTTCACATGAACCTCAAGCACATTGGAATCACGCTCGGTCTCACCGTCATAGAGATGCTCGGCCAGATGGCTTTTCGAGAGGATCTGTTGCGGGTGCAACATGAAATAGCGCAAAAGCCGAAACTCGGCGGCAGTCAACTGCACCTCGGTGCCGTCATGGATAACACATTGACGGGCTTCATCCAGTTGCAGCCCGGCAGAACTCAATAAAGGCTGATTCGGTTGCCCGTGGGAGCGGCGCAACAACGCTTGTACCCGTAACTGCAGCTCTTCAGGATGAAAGGGCTTGGTCACGTAATCATCAGCACCGGCCTTTAGCCCGTCGATGCGCTCGGACCATGAACTCCGGGCAGTCAGAATAAGCACAGGTGTGGCCAGGCCTTTGGCACGCCACTGCTTGAGAACATCGATACCGGACATCCCGGGCAAGCCCAGATCAAGGATAATCAGGTCATAGGGTTCGCTCTGCCCCTGATAAAGAGCATCACGGCCATCAGCCAACCAATCAACGGCATAGCCCAAACGGGCCAAACCGGCCATCAGTTCATCAGCCAAGGGGACGTGATCTTCAACCAGCAGCAACCGCATTAATCATCTACCTCGTCTTTGAGCAATTGACCATTACTGGCGTTCAGCTTGATCTCGCGCACTACGCCACTGGTGGTAAGCAGCTCAACCTCGTAAACATAAATATCGTCATCCTCCTCCAGCTCTACCTCCAGCAACTTTGCGCCCGGGTGCCGCTCCAGAGCTTTTTGCAGCAGTTGCTCCAGGGGCTGAATAAGCCCTTGCTCACGCAAACGCAATGCCTCGTCTTGCCCCAGGTCACGTGCAATGGCCAAGGAGCAGAAAGCACAGAGCACAAGTACGACAAGTCCGCCAACTCGCAGGTTCACTGTCATCACTGACCTCCAGGGCCTCCCTTAGCGTCATTCTTACGATATTAAAAGGTCGAAGCATAACGCCACGAGCTTAATTGAAACTGAATCGGCCGCCCTGATACCGCATGGCTGGAGGTATGCACCTGCTGCGGGCGTTAACTGTTAAACTGCTGCCCTGTATTTATCGCTCAGGCGATAGTCACCTCTTCAGAGCTATAACTATTGTGGAAATTTTCAAAGAGTTTACCTTCGAATCTGCGCACCGCCTGCCTTACGTTCCTGAAGGCCATAAATGCGGGCGGTTGCACGGTCACTCCTTCAAGGTTGCTATCCATCTAAGCGGCGACATTGACCCGGCAACTGGCTGGATCCGTGATTTTTCTGAAATCAAAGCGATTTTCAAACCGCTTTATGAGCTGCTAGATCACAACTACCTCAACGACATCCCTGGCCTGGAAAACCCGACCAGCGAAGTTCTGGCCAAGTGGATCTGGCAACAGCTCAAACCCTTGCTGCCAGAGCTGTCGGCAATACGCATTCATGAAACCTGCACCAGTGGCTGTATTTACTACGGCGACTGAGTCACAGGCTCGAAAAAACCACCTTGCGAGGTGGTTTTTTTTGCTCTGAAAAACGCATGGGGCAGCGAAAAAGTGAGCACAGGTTGCGCCGAAACTTTTCTCGGCGCAAAAACAAACCCCCTGTCTGCGTGAGCAGACAGGGGGTTTGGAATTTAATCTTGACGATGACCTACTCTCACATGG